>JAGWZB010000528.1 GCA_018969045.1 Planctomycetota bacterium
GCACGCTTCTCAAGCTCGATTGGTTCGAATGGTTCTGCTGCATCAGCCTCTCCATTCGCAGGTGCATCGGTATAGAGGATCCCTGCAAAGTCGGCTGCAGTCTCTGCTGCAGCAAGAACCGCTAAAGTGAATCTTCGCAATTGAGCAAATAGCGGTAGGGCTGGCATGATGTCAGGGATGCCACGCGTTTGTCCTGGCCGATCGGCTCGAAACCAATGGAGCACAGACGATGCTGGGATTTGTTCATAGTCGCTTTTGCCCCAGTAGTATCCATCCCCTGGGTGACTTCGAAGCACGTGGTACTCGATAGGATTACCAGCAGCATCAAATACGATCCCGTCAACAGCGGTTGTCGATAGCCTATCGAGATCGGGCGTCGTGACCTGGTCGGCCTCGATGAGACGCAAGTCGAGTTGAACCTGCGTACTTAATCGAGGATTATTCACCAAAACTGCAAATGCCTCGCCATCCGTGGCACGTGCCATCCGCATCGTGCGGAGTTTCTCTGCAAGGTTTACAGCCTTTGCCCACATCATGAAGGCATGCTCGATGCGACGGTTCGCTTCGGAGTCGGCAGTAAGCATTTGTAACCGGGGGCCGGTACCCACTACGTCATGCGCGAGGGTTAGCACAATCCCACGAGCATACGAGTTGTTGGCCGTTTCATACCGAGCACGGTTCCTAAGGATCCGTCGAACCTCGGCGCTATTGGATGCGTTGGGCGAGAGCCCATCGGCATTGGCCCAATGGCGACGATTATCATCGGTGGTCACCGCAGCGTCATAACGAGCGCGCACGACCCTTGCAATGTTTCGCGATTGCGAGGGAGTGCTTTTTGGCGACCACCAATTGGAAATCCAGGACAACACGGTTACTCGGCCCCCGGTGGAACGATCTTGTTGAAGACCAAGCCACGACGCTTCGATTTCGCAGCTTGCTTGGAGGCTAAATAGCGATCGGCTTCAATCTGGTCGGTCAGCTTGTGCTGCTCGATGCTGCCCGCATCGCCCGAGGCCTTTGCAGGTCCTTGCGCGTTTTCAAGAATGGTGTCTTTTAGCTCATCAGCCATGGGGGCAGCTCCAGTTCGATAGACAATGCGATTTGCCTATCTAGTGACCTACCCGGTCGGACACCGTTTTGACGAAGAAAATTTTATTTTTGGCTAAGTATTGCTATCTGTAGCAATCTTGATCCTTCATGGTTGTGATCTCATAAGTCACGATCCGCCTGCCACAATGCCGGCACTCTTTTCGCCTACGGATACGACCATCACGCAGTGGTTCGGTGTTGGTTGTATAGAAGTGCCGACACCCACACTGTGGGCACACGATGCCTCGCTCTTGTTTTTCCTCTTTGGGATCACTCATCGGTTTCGTTTCCTTTGGAGCTCAGCGAAACTGACCCGTCCAGATTTAGGAATACCAACCGATTCACTTCCCGAGAGAGCTACACCCTGCATCGACGCACCTACGCAGCAACCGACGATGCAATCGAGCCAGTGGTTGTCACCTCGCTCTGGGCGCTGCTTCCATTCATCCACCGTTCGACCGCGGCCCTCGGTGCGCACGCGGTACTCGGCACAGAGGTGCTCGGCCAAGAGGCGGTGGGTCTCGGGGCTTGTTCCAAAAAAGGACAAGCAACCTCGGCTCCCCATCGAAACAGCGATGCGAGCATGCATGAAGGTTTTCCAGTAGTTGGTGTCATAGACCACGTGCCGAACCGCTCGCTTGCCATGGATGTTTGGGATCCTCCAATTGTGGCCAACGCGATCCCCCGGGCGACGCTTGTACTCGGAAAACGGCTGACTCGATGCCCCAACGAACCTCCCGTGGCTTGGGATTACGATGCCAGCATGGGCGCTTTGCCTACAGAACTGGTAGACCACATCGGTCGAAGCACCCCAGTTGGCATCGATCAGGCATCGCTCGATTCGCATCATGGCACCATCATCTCGTCTCCATTCCCGCCCAATCAGATCTCCAGTTAGTCGCTCAAGACCCGCGTAGATACTACCTTCGAGCCCCTCGGCTTTGGTTACCGTCGCTAGGGTACTCCTTGCATCCCGAAGTGTGAAATAGGGCCGTTTTTGATCAGGGTAGCTCCCATAGTCGATGAGGTATCCAGTGAAATCGCTCTCCCAGGCGACCACGGTATAGAACAGCAGCGTTGCCTGAACGTCGACGAACATCGTTAGATGGTTGGTGGAAATCGGGACCACCCGCCTGTCGATCCGGTTAAACTTCGCAGCAATCTGATCTGCTGTCAGTTCGTTGTCGTTTGCTTCCTGTTCTGGCAGCGGTTCGTTTTGGTACTCGGCAAAGAACGCTGCTTCGTCTTGAAGCTTGAGGTTCATTGCATGCTGGATCGCCGAGAGTTCATCATGGTTGTAACGTTCGGGCCAGGCGACCTTGGATCCAACGTCCATCGCGGCACGATTCG
>JAGWZB010000529.1 GCA_018969045.1 Planctomycetota bacterium
CATAGGCCCCAGTAAGCTCAAAAATCTTGCGAGCCAGACATAGATCCAGCGGCGACTCGATCCAGATCTGGTAATCCACCAGATCCTTTAAAGATGCATGCGCCCTTCCAAACTGGCTTTCGATGATGAGTAATTTTGTATCAGAGGCTCCCGAATCCCGCGAACTCCCTGCGATCGCTCTGCGAATCGCTAGATCAAACCCATGGAGATCCAACTCATCGATGCAACATCCGTCGGAGATCCACCTTCGCAGATGCTCCGGATCCATCTGCGTCATGGCTTGATAATCGTCCTCAAAGAGGATTCGACACTCAGGGATCAAAGGCTGCAACTGCTTGACAAGTGTCGTTTTGCCACTCCCCATACAGCCCGTGATCGCGAGGACTTTAGTCATGGTTTCCCCCAAGCGATTCGAACTCCTGGACCGAATAAGGCTTGAGCAAGTCTTCATGCCACCCAAATCGATTTCCGTAGGCCGTGTTTATCCCAAGACACTGTTTCGATGCACATACCGTTTTGTAGACGCATTGGTGAAACCCATTCTCGTGGAATTCTTTCCAAAACCGAGGATCAATTCTCAGTTCCGGTTGATCGTTGCAAAGTGCATCGGCATACCTTCCCAAAAGACACTGAGGGAAGTTCTTTACTTCGACAAAACGCCCGTAAGATCTGGCCAACCGGATCGCCTCTTTGAGATAATCGGCTGCAATCGGGTGAGGGATACACAGCGACAACTCATCCGTCGGAGACATCGGCCAATAAGCCCAAAAATGCATCTCGGTCAAATTCGAAAGCCCCTTGAGCAACTCGACAACCGATGGCAAACTCCGATAGCTCAACGAGGTCACAACGGTATTGGTCAACGTTCGAACATCCGGGAACTTGGTCAAGTTCTCCAGCCCCTTGAGTGTCTTGCGAAATGATCCAGGTACCCGAGTGATCGAATCGTGCAAAGACTCCTGACCTGCCGTCACACTCACAAAGAATTCCTTGACTCCTGCATCAACCAATTCTCGACAATAGGATTCGCTCGATAACCTCATGCCATGGGTTTGAATCCGAACAAACTCAAATCCTGCGTCGATAGCCCGCCTGACCAGTTCGGACAAATCACTGCGAAGAGTCACCTCGGAACCAGTCAGAATCAATGACCTCCAAGATTTTTTAATTCGCTGCTCCTCGAGCAACCCCTCGAACTGACCATCGTCGGCAGGTTCAAGCCAGTGCATTGAATCGAGGATCATACAGTGCTGGCAACTTAGGTTGCACCGGAAATGAATCGTCTGCTCCACGTAATCGGTGTGCCTTAGCCTATCTCGATGCGTCGTTGGATCTTGCATATCCCAAATCCCCTTGATCCAAGCGACCGCGTGAGCCCCTCGATCATACCCGCTCAAACGGGAAATCTGCACGCTTGCACGTACCGAAAAAAGCACGAAAAAAATTCGTCCGCCAACCCTTAACTCGCTGAATTCTCTGAATTTGTCTAGTTTTAAGGGATTCACGTGCGATCGGCGAGGCTGGATTTGCTATCATTTCCGACAGTCTCGACAAATCCCGCGCCCGATCTTTCGCGGATTTGTTGCCAAGACTCGCTTGCTGGGGGCCCCAAAAAAGGCTTCGTAACGTGAGAGCATCCAGAACGCAACTCGCATGATTTGAGTGCATTATGACAAAATCACAGTCTTTCCTGAAGCGAATCAAAAGAATCCTAACGATGGTTCGTAGAAAGCTTTTCAAGCGTCTGCTCCAGGGGTGTCTTTTGAGTCCGAGCCAAGAGGGATTCCGGTTCCGATTAAACCACTTTTTGAAACTTCTGTCGGCCCCACGAATTCGTTCCCTCCCAAAAAACTCTGCGAGTGGCCATCCGGTGCGGCCCCATGGATATGAGCCGTTGGAGTATCGCATGCTCCTGGCCGCAGACCTCCAGCTACCCTCTGGACTGACTTCCGAAGAAATCGTCCTGTCCTACAGCACTTCGGCCAGTCAGTACCAATTACTACAAAACGGCATTGTGGTTTCGACGGCCACAGCAGCTTCGGCAAGTAGCGGTGGAGTGCGCATCTCTGGCAATGCAGCCGACAATTCCCTGAAGCTCGATATTGCAAGATTACCTGCAGTGGCTATCACCCTCTTAGGCAATGGTCAGGATCGTCTAGCGATCATGGACGACTCGAACATGACTGTCCATTCTGACAGAGTCATCGTCGGTAGCAAAACATATCCAATCACCGGCTTTGAAAGATTAGAGCTTTCCGGCGGCCCATCGAGCAACCACTTTCAAGTAGTCACTTCTTCATACGAATCCATTCAGATAATCGGTGGAGATGGAAGCGATACACTCACGGGTCCAAACGTGGCTTCTTCGTGGACCATCATTTCGGAAAATGCTGGATTGCTTAATGAATCGATCCAATTTTCGGCGATCGAGAAT
>JAGWZB010000078.1 GCA_018969045.1 Planctomycetota bacterium
GGCTTCGTGCGAAGGTCCACGCAGGCCAGCCGATCATCGGCGGAGGGGCAGGAACAGGGATCTCGGCCAAATGTGAAGAGGCAGGAGGGATCGATCTGATCGTCATCTACAATTCGGGCCGGTATCGGATGGCTGGCCGAGGATCGCTCTCGGGACTGCTGGCTTATGGCAACGCCAATCAGATCGTCAAAGAGATGGGTTATGAAGTCCTCACAGCGGTCGAGCACACGCCGGTTTTGGCAGGGGTCAACGGGACCGATCCGTTCATGATCAGGGATCTATTTCTAAGGGAGCTCAAGGAGATGGGGTTTTCGGGAGTGCAGAACTTTCCGACCGTGGGTCTTATCGATGGAATGTTTCGAGAGAACCTCGAAGAGACCGGCATGAGCTACATGCAGGAGGTCGAGTTGATTGCAGCGGCAAACCAACTGGACTTGCTGACAACGCCTTATGTTTTCAACGTGCAGGAGGCCCAGTGGATGACCAAAGCCGGAGCCGATATCATCGTCGCGCACATGGGGCTGACCACCAGTGGAACGATCGGGGCTAAAAGCGCCAAGACGCTCGAGGATTGCGTCGCGCAAGTTCAAGCCATTTGCGATGCGAGCAAATCGCTGCGCAGCGATTGTTTGGTGTTGTGTCATGGAGGCCCGATCGCCAACCCCAGCGATGCGGAGTTTATCCTCAAGCGATGTCCTCAAATCGATGGGTTTTATGGGGCAAGTTCCATGGAGCGTTTGCCGACGGAAATTGCAATCACTCAGCAAGTTCAAGCGTTTATGAAGCTGACGCGATGACTCTGGGCCTTGAGCGACACGATGATCCAACTATGCTAGAATGACAGGCTCGGATTGACCCAAGCTCTTGGATCCCCCCACCATTAGGCAGCCCCCAGCCATGTCCATGCGCCGTACCTTTCTCGCCGATATGGGTCTTGGTTTTACCGGACTTGCTCTGGCCGCGATGCTTCACAAGGATGGCATCGCTGGACCCGATCAAAATTGGGCTCCACCCGATGGCAAACCCCACTTCCCTCCGAAAGTCAAAAGCGTCATTTGGCTTTTTATGAATGGGGGGGTAAGCCACATGGAAAGCTTCGATCCCAAACCGATGCTGACCAAGTATGCTGGAAAGACGATCGCTGAGACTCCGTTTGCGCAGGCCCAGGATCCTAAGAAGCTTGCGATAGAACGTCTGGTCGTCCCCGATGGCAATGGCAACCAACGCAATACCCTTTATCCATTGCAAGTCGGATTTACGCCTCGGGGGCAAAGCGGCATCGAAGTCAGCGATTGGTTCCCGCACATCGGTTCCCAGGTCGACAAGCTGTCGATTGTGCGTTCGATGTGGACGACCGACTCGAACCATGGTGCCCAAACCCAGTTCCATTCTGGGCGTCATCAAAACGATGGAGACTTTCCCACCTTAGGCGCTTGGGTCCATTATGGACTCGGTACTTTGAATGAGAACTTGCCACAGTTTATCTCGATGGGTAACCGCGAGTACTGGAATAAAAAAGATGGTCATTACCTAGGCCCAGCGCACGATGGTGTTCCATTGCGGATCGATCCAAATGCCCCCTTGGACTTTGGCAAACCTCAGCGTGCAATGAATCCTCAGGCTCAGAAAATCGGAGCTGACTTGGTGCGACAACTGAATCTGCAGCGGGGTGTCGAATATCCCAACGATCCAGCCATGGCGGCTCGAATCGCTTCCTATGAACTGGCTTTCCGGATGCAGCGATCGATTCCCGAAGTGGTCGACTTCTCGGGAGAAACCGCAGAGACGTTGGCGCTCTATGGAATCGATCAGGCCCACAGCAAGGACTTTGGCATGCAACTGCTTGCCTCTAGGCGTTTGGTCGAGAGGGGAGTTCGATTCATTCAAATCCAGCATGGGGCAGGGGGTGCCGGTACTTGGGATGCCCACGGGGGGCTCAAGGCCAATCACGAAAACAATGCCAAAGCGGTCGATCAGCCGATTGCTGGCCTGCTGGTCGATTTAGAACGACGCGGTTTGCTTCAAGAAACGCTGGTGGTCTTTGCTACCGAATTTGGACGAACACCTGGAGCCCAAGGCTCTGATGGTCGCGATCACCATATTTTCGGTTTTAGCGTCTGGTTGGCTGGTGGATCGATCCGAGGGGGGACTGTCCATGGTGCGACCGACGAGATCGGTTTCCATGCTGCAGAAAATCGGCATTATGTCACCGACATCCATGCGACGATCTTGCAGCAATTGGGGCTCGATTCGAGAAAACTCGAAGTCCCTGGTCGCAAGCGACTGGAGATTGACCATGGCAAGCCGATTTGGGAAATCATCGGCTAACGCTCAGCTGAGCTTGTCTTTCTTCGATCGCGCGTAGCAAATCGTCGATACCCAGTCCGTATTTGCTGAGCACGGCTCCCATGACTCCGCCGACATGCTCGCAACGTCCGCGGCGCAGATTCTTTGGGGCCGCCGGGGTGTTGGCCGGTTCGTTGGATGCGACCGCGTTTGTTGCCAAAGAGTTTGTAGCTAGAGCGGGTTCAGCGATGTTGGGCGCGGGGACAGCCGGTGCGTCCCAGTCGAACATGTGCTGAACGTATTTTCCACCTTCGAAATGACGAGTGCCCGATTGGCGAGCGCCCAACTCAACGGTTCCGATTGCGATTGCTGACATTTGTATGACTCCTTCAGAGCTATGCCTAGCAAGTCACCTGCTTGCTATGCCCTTAGAATCGCTAGGGGCGTGACACGTCTGGTCACAAGCCAAAGAATTCGGAAAAAAAGCGGAATATTTTTTCCCTTGCCAGCCGGCCTGGGCTCGGGACCTTGGGCGTGTCCTTTGATCCTCTGGCCCATATCGATTACTATAGGAGGCTTATACGCAGAGCGTTTCATTACTTGAACAAGGGCCTTAAGCGACCATGGCGACAGTCAATATTCCTGCTGAAAACCGCACGATCACCAGCGCCGATGAGATATCGGCTTTTCTCAAGCCCTTTGGGATTTGGTACGAGCACTGGCAGGTGGCAGGTCGGCTTGATCCAGCCGCATCCGATGCCGACATCCTGACAGAGTATGCCGCCGAGATTCAGAAGGTTAAAGCTGCGGGGGGCTTCCTGACTGCCGATGTGATCAATGTCAATCCAAGCACGCCGAACCTCGATGCGATGCTGGCGAAATTCAACAAAGAGCACACGCATTCGGAGGATGAAGTCCGATTTACTGTCGAGGGCAAAGGTGTTTTTCATCTCCATCCCGAAAACGGACCTGTCTTTAGCGTCACGGTCGAGAGTGGGGATATGATCAATGTTCCATGTGGGATGAAGCACTGGTTTAATCTGTGCGACGATCGTCGGATCCGTTGCATCCGATTCTTTGAAGACGTCACGGGCTGGACTCCGCATTATGTCGACCAGGGCGTCCATGGTGAATTTAGCCCGATGTGTTTTGGCAAGTCCCATATTCCTGTGGGCGATAGCAACGCTACGCCTGGGATCCTTCGGACTTAGTCTCCACCTAGAACTCGTTGCTTTGCAGGAACTTGATGACAGAAGCCAAAAACGTACGGATCGCTCGGTGCGCTCTGCTGGATATCGAAGGGACCGTGGCTGATGTGCGGTTTGTCTACGATGTGATGTTCCCCTTCGTTCGAAACAACCTGAGGGAATTCCTGCAAACCAACTGGGATGCGCCTGCGATCCAATCGAGCCTGTCGCTCTTGGCGATCGACGCGGGATTTGGTCCTGACGATATTCCTTGGAAAGCCCATCATGGTCAGGCCCACAGACAAGCTTCGGAGCAGCAGCTCTCGGGGGTGGTTCAGACCGTCAGCAAGCTGATGGACAGCGACAGCAAGACCACGGGCTTAAAGTCCTTGCAGGGCTTGGTATGGGAGTCTGGATTCCGAAGTGGCCGGTTGCGGGCGGAGGTGTTTTCCGATGTGTTACCGGCCTTGGAACGATGGAAAAGGGCTGGCGTCGAGCTTCGTATCTACTCCTCGGGATCGATCTTGGCTCAAAAGCTATTTTTTGGGCACACGACCGCCGGTGACTTGACGCACTTGTTCAGCGGTCATTACGACACGACGATAGGTTCAAAGAAAGAGCCGGAGAGTTATTCCAAGATCGCCGAAGCGCTTGGGTTATTTCCGACTCAGATCCTGTTCTTTACGGATGTGATTGGGGAGATCGAAGCGGCCAGCAAGGCTCACATGCAGGTCATCGCTTGCATTCGTCCCAACAATGCCCCGTTACCCAAAGACTTTCATGGTCCTTCGATCCATACCTTCGATGAAATCGACGTGGTCGCTTCGGTTTCAAGGGGTTAGTGGAGTTGGGCCTGACGTCGATCGCAGCCCGGGCGGTCTACCCTTGGTGCTCGTCCTTTGGGTTCTCGGCTCGCAGAGACTCTGGAACGGGCAGATTCGAGAGCTGCGAGATCAGCATCAGTATCCCTAGGACGATGACCAAGACGGGTATTTCGTGGTCCGCTGCTAAACGTCCGGTTTGACGCAAGAGCGAGCAGACCGATGCGACAAGCAGGAATGGTCCGGTGACAACGGTGATCTTGTTTAGCCCGCCGGCAACGAGGCTTAGAATGCCTGCGGTCGCCAAGCCGAGGGTCCAGACCCAATCGACTCCGGGCATGACTCCCATGACGTTTAGAAGCCAGGCGATACCTACAAGAATCGTGAAAACAGGAACAATCAATTTCTTGCCCATGTTGATTTCCTTGCTTGTGGCTATTGGTTGCTGGCTTCTTGGGCCATGTCTCGGGCATGGTAGGAGCTACGGACAAATGGTCCGGATGCTACTTTGCGAAATCCCATTGATTTGGCAATCCTTCGCAGTTCGTCGAATTCCTCGGGGGGAACATATCGAACGACTGGCAAATAGCGGGGACCGGGCTGAAGGTATTGCCCTAGGGTTAAAAAATCGCAGTCGTAGCGACGCAGGTCCGCGAGGCAATCGAGCAGTTCTTGGCGGGTCTCGCCCAGTCCAAGCATCAATCCGCTTTTTGTTTTGATCGATGGGTTGCGGTCTTTGATGTGTTTGAGCAGTTCCAAGGTCCAGCGGTACTGGCTCTTGGGTCCTCGGACGCGACGATACAATCGCGGGACCGTTTCCATATTGTGATTGAAGACTTCGGGTGCTGCGTCGATCACACGATCTAGGCCATGTCGATGCCTTACAAAGTCCGGTGTCAGGACTTCGACCGAAGCCCCGGTACGTTCTCGTACGGCGATCACACAACGGTAAAAGTGCTCGCCTCCTCCGTCGGGCAAGTCGTCGCGAGTGACGGAGGTGATCACCACATGCTTTAGGCCTAGCCTGGCTGAAGCTTCTGCCAGCCGTTGGGGCTCGTCGTCTTGGAGTGCTTCGGGACGGCCGCGTGAAACGGCACAGAAACCGCAAGGCCGAGTGCACACGTTTCCCAAGATCATGAATGTGGCGGTTTTTTGCGAGTAACACTCCATCCGATTTGGACACTTGGCATTTTCGCAAACGGTTTCGAGTTTCAGTTCTCGAAGCAGTCCGTGGGTGAACTGATTGCCGTTGCCTTTGGGAACCTCAAGGCGCAGCCAACTGGGTAACCGGCGGCTAGGCTCGAACAATTTGCCGTCGCTGAGTTTGCTTTCATGGGCTTGGGGACTGGCGATTGTTCCCCCCATCGAGCCGCATCCGCCCATACGAGGCGTGTTTGCCAGTTGAGTCAGTTGGGCTGAGCGAGTTTGGCCGTCTTGAGCCGAGGCATCGAACGAGGGGGCTTGTGCTCCCAGGATAGGCAGGATCGGCTTGGGGATGTTCATGATGGATGAGGGTTGGTTGTTTCGATCGCCGCTGTTGGAGGCTGCTGTTGGAACTGCACAAGTGGACCAGGGCCGGCTCAGGGACGCTTAGCACTTTAGCCGCAATGGACCAGATTGCTACCCCTTTTTGTTCAGCAAAATCGGGCTTAGACCTCGCCAATTTCCCGCGGTTTGACTTACATTATAGGCAAGAAGTTTCTTAATCCCCGAGATCGACAAGGATCCGAACCGATGATGCCTCCGAAATTGACTTCCATGATGCCAAATCTTGCTCTGGTTTTGGTCATGATTTTGGGTTTGGTTGCTCTCCCTGGAAGCCTGAGGGGCGAGTTAAGTTGTCCGTTTTGCTCGGCAGCTTCCCAAACCTTGCGGCAAGAGAGCTTGTCGATGGATGCGGTGGCGATCGCCAGTTTGGTCAGCGACGGGCGGGTTGACATCGATGGCAACGCCACGTTTGTCGTCGAGCGAGTGTTGCGAGGTGAGTCTCTGCTTGCCAAAGGCCAGAAGGTCGAAGCCAACTATTTCGGGCCTGGTAAAAACCAGAAGAAGTTTCTGTTGCTTGGGGTCGACCCGAGGAATTTGGTTTGGTCGTCACCTTTGCCACTTTCGGCGGAAGCCGAAAAGTACATCGAAGAGATTCAAAAGTTGCCTGAGGATCCTGTCTCGCGTTTGGATTTCTATCAAAAGCATTTTGAGCATCCAGATTCGCTTTTGGCTCGTGACAGCTATGACGAGTTTGCTTTGGCCCCGTATGAGGATGTCAAAAAGCTCAAGAGCAAGATGGATCACGACCAGTTGATGGAGTGGATTCGCGATCCGGCTATCTCTCCAGATCGCAAGCGACTTTACTACACGATGCTTGGTATCTGCGGAACTGCGGCCGATGCAGTCGAGTTTGAATCGATGATCCGCAGCAGCGATCCGGACAAAAGGGCTGGGCTCGATGCCCTCATAGCAGCTTACTTGATGCTCAAAGGTGCCGATGGTCTTAAACTCATCGATGATCAGTTCTTGGCCAACCGCAAAGCTTCTTATCCAGACGTTTACGCCTCGGTGATGGCGTTGCGTTTTCATGGAACCGAAGCGACGGTAGTGCCCAAGGAAGCGATTTTGGGTTCGATGCGAAATCTGCTGGCGGCTCCTGACCTTGCCGACTTGGTCATTCCGGATTTGGCCCGTTGGGGAGATTGGACTCAGGTCGACCGATTGTGCGAACTGTTCAAGTCAGCCAACGACGACAATTCTTGGGTACGGGTCCCGGTGGTCAACTACTTGCGGGCTTGCCCGCTTCCAGAGGCGAAAGAGCGTTTGGTCGAATTGGAGAAGATCGACCCCAAGGCCGTCAAGCGCGCTGCGACATTCTTCCCGATCCCTGCCCCTGCAGTGGATAAAAAGGGGGATGACAAAGGGGCCTCTCCGGCCAAGCCCGCCCAGCCTGCCGGTTCGAGTCCTACGTCGTGGCTCAGGCCACTAGATGGGCGAAGCGACCTGTGGGTGGCTCGCGCGACGATCGGCACCCCCTCCAAAGTAGCATGGAACACTCAAAATCCGGCCGATCCATCCGCTTATTCGTTCCAATCGGCCGTCGGAGCAGGCTTGATCCGAGGCAAGAGAGCCACGTTTGCCTTAACGGAAGCCCCAAGTTCACGGGAAAACAATGGGATCGAGGAAGTTTCCGAGTCGGTTTTTTTGCTGAACTCTCGAATTGTCTTTTCCGTACTGGCTTGTAGTGTCGGGGCCTGTGGCCTAACGCTGTGGATGATCTCCACAGGAAAATCTTCCTGCTAGTATTCGACTTCTATCGACGATGAGCACCGCCAGTAGCCAAATCGAGTCGTTGGACCAATCTTCATCAGCTTACTTGGATGAATATGGCTACACGAGTTTATCCAGGTCGGCGGTCCTGAGTTTAGTTTTCGGTATCCTAGGGCTGCTCAGTTGGTATTCACCCCTGTTGCTGTTTCTGAGCATCATGGGTGGTGTTTTTGCGATGATCTCCTTCGCGAACTTCAAGAAGTACCCCAACGAGATCAGCGGCAAGAACTTGGCAAGGATCGGGGGTTTTTTGAGTTTGGCGATGTTGGTGTTGAGTCCCATCAAGCACGCCTATGTGTATTACACCGAGCTGCCAGATGGCTACGAGCGAATTTCCTTCGCAGCACTCAAGAGTCCTGTAGGGGCACCGGATGTCCCTCCTCAAACCGCCTTGGAGCTCGACGGCAAGCGAGTCTTTCTCAAAGGGTACATCCATCCGACTTCACTATCGAGCAATGCGGCGAAGACATTCGTTTTGGTCCCCGACTGGGCGACCTGTTGCTTCGGTCAGCAACCCCCCCTGACGCACATGATCGAAGTCAGGCTCACCGGCGATGAGTTCGCTTCGAAATCCCTGCGTAGGCATTCATTGGCAGGGACTCTTTCGGTTCGTCCCTACATGAAACCGGTCGATGGTTTGCAAGGGGTTTATTACGAGCTCGAAGCCGACCATTTCAAATAGCCGATCGGGTTTCGGGGATTTAAGGCCTCGGAAAACCTGAAACTGCTAAAATCTTTGGAGCTTGTAGGCAAGATTCCAAGATTTTCTGCGAATAGGTCGGCACTATGAAACACATCCATTATCTATTGTCGTCATTGGTTGTATTGATCAGCGGATCGCTGGGGTTTTCCCAGCAGCATCTAAGTGCGCCTAAGTTGTTTCCGACCAAGACGTTAGCTTATGTACGCGTCGACGACACCCGGGATATGAAGGCCAAGATGGAGGCCACCGGGATGGGCAAGATGATGAACGATCCCCAGATTGCTCCGATCTTGGGAACGTTTTATTCGACCTTTGTTGGTCAGTTGCAAGGGATGCAAGATGCAATTGGCTTGAATCTCGACGAGCTCTTGTCGATCCCCAATGGGGAATTGGCCGCTGCGCTTGTGGCGACAAAGACCGAGCCTGCATTTGTGATCATGCTTGAGGCCGGCGATGAGATCCCCGCTTTGCAGGTCCTGATCGAGCGGGCCGAGCAAGCCACCGATGCTGGGGGTGGCATGCTATCGCAGAAGGAGGTTGGCAAGGTCAAGCTTTTGTCGATGGGTCGATCCGAGCGAGAATCGATCACTTATTTCATCGACTCAGGTGTCATGGTCGCGACGAACCGGGCCGACTATGCCGAACAGCTTGCCATGATTTGGACAGGCAACGGGATTGATCACAAGCCGCTGTCGGAGAATCGGGATTTTACGACCATCATGTCCCGATGCGTGGGGACCGAAGGCGAGAGGCCTCAGGTCTCGTTCTTTGTCGATCCGTTGGCGATGGTCAGAGAGTTTGGCAAGAGCACCAACGGTTCGGTGGCCATCCTGGCTGCTTTGAAAACCCTAGGGCTCGATGGAATCAAGGGACTAGGTGGCAGCGCCATTATCGCCCCCAATGAGTTCGATTCGATCATCCATGGACACTTGCTGTTGAATCCCAACCGCCAAGGGATCATGAAAGTGATCCGACCCAAAGCCGGTTCGACGGAACCAGAACCATGGGTGAGCGAACAAGTCACCAGTTACTTCACCATGAATTGGGACATGGCCAAAACGTTCAATGCGGTCGAAGGCATTGTCGATACGTTTGCTGGCGAAGGGACTTTTAACGATCGATTTGTCAAGGAAGCCAATCGCAATCTGGGAATCGATCTGAGGGAAGATATCATCAACGGATTGAATGATCGGTTCAGTTTGGCTCAGGTCATCATTCCCCCCAAGAAGATCAACAGCCAATCGAACGTCTATTGCATTCACGTCAAGAACGCTTCGAGGATGAAGTCTGAGATTTTGCCAAAGATGTTCGACAAGATCAAAGGTTCAGGCGGTCCAGAGATGATCAGCAAGCTCTACGGTGACGCAACGATCTACACCATCGAGCCTCGCAACGTCGATGTCGAAGGCCGCAACATTCGTCTGCCCCAACCGGCCGTATGCATCTTGGATGAACAATTGATCCTGAGCGATTCGGTCCAAGCGATCGAGGAAGTCATCAAAATGAATTCTTCGGGGGATGGCTTATTGTCCGATTCGATTGAATTCAAGTTGGTACGCGATCGCATCAAGGCCCAGCTCAAAAACAGCGAGATGTCGATCTTGGCTTATCAACGCCCAGAGGAAGGGATGCGGCTGATGTACGATCTGGCGACGGACCCGCAGAACATCGACAACCTCGAGCAGTTTGCTCAAAACAATCCATTCCTGACTGCGTTGGTCACTGCGGTTCGCAGCAAGAAGCTGCCACCATTTGAAGTCATCGCCAAATACCTTGCACCTGGCGGGGCGTTTGTTGTCGATGAAGAGACCGGTCTGCATTACACCGGTTTTTCTATGCGGCGAGAGTGATTCTCCCTTGGGAAATCCTGTAGAATAGAGGGGAGCTATCACGCCCGTTCCCCTCCTTTTTACAGGCCTTTTTACAGGCCTTTCGCAGGTTCTAACCCATGATGATGAATTCCAAGAACTTTGATACCAACGACCGGCGCAGGTTTCTTGCTACCACGGCTCTAACAGGAGCCGCCGTGGCCCTTTCTGCCAATGCAAAAAGCACTTCGGCACAAGAGCAGCCTCAAGCCGTCGGGGCCAAGTGGATCACGCCACCTGAGAAGCGAATTCTCTTGTCCTGCAAACTGTCGATGATCAAAGGGGATGTCGATGGAAAGCCTTTGACGCTGGCGCAGCGATTGGGCTTGGCCAAGCAAGCAGGATTTGATGGTGTCGATTTTGACGAAGCCGGTCGGTTCACCGTCGAGCAGGCCCGGGCTGCGGTTCAGGAGTCTGGCGTGTTTTGTCACAACGCCATCAACCATGCGCATTGGGACAAGCGTTTAACCAGTGCCGATCCTGAAGTTCGCAAGGCGGGTGTCGAGAACATCGCGCATTGCTTGCGAGTCGCGCATGCGATCGGTGGTAGCGGTGTATTGATCGTGGTCGGACGAGGCGATGACGGGACCGAAACGGAGGTCAATCAGAGGGCTCAGCAAGAGATCAAAAAGCTATTGCCTCTAGCAGCGTCGCTTGGCCAGCCGATTTTGATCGAGAATGTGTGGAACAAGCTTCACTACGATCATGATGCACCCCCAGAGCAAAAACCCAATCGCTTCATCGATTTTGTCGATAGTTTCAAGAGCCCATGGGTCGGTATGTATTACGATATCGGCAATCATTGGAAGTACGGACAGCCTCGCGAGTGGCTCAACGCGTTTGCCCACAGGGCCGTCAAACTCGACGTCAAAGGCTTCAGTCGAGCCAAAAACAAGTTCGTCGATATCACGTCCCCCGAGGACGATGTGCCTTGGGATCAAGTGCGCATGGGGCTCGATGACATCGGTTGGAGCGGTTGGACCACGGCTGAAGTCGGAGGTGGTGGGGTCGAACGCTTGACGACCGTCCGCGAGCAGATGCAGAAAGCCTTTGGCGTCTAACGGCTCGATGCTTTGGGACTGGATCCAAAGGTCCACATCCCCAGTCCCACAAGCAGTGCGGGCATCAGCAATAGCCACACGCCTAGACCGACTTTTTGAGAGTCGATCTGGGTGAATGGGATTTTTCCAAGGTCCGGTCCGCCAAGAACTGGCTTATCGGGCAGTGGTAAAGCCCCTGGGGGGTTCTGTTCCCCGGATACTTGGGCGGCCACCAGCAACCCCGGGGAGGCTTGAGGGTCCACTGTCAATGCGGAAGCGTCCTGGGTTTGGCTCAGACTTTCCGCTTTGGCAGAGAGTGCTTGCAAAGCTTGCTGGTCCAGAACGGGGAATTTGACAACCCCTAGGGCAGGTAGCACAAGTGCCATGATGCTAGCGGCACACATGAGGATCAAACCCACAAATTTCATGAGAGATCATTCCTGCGGTTTGGGAAAGCCGATTCGAGGGGAAAAATCGGTGCGGGGGTACATTTTAGAACGAGGTTACTTGGCGAGTTTATAGGCTTTGGCCAAGGGGGGCTAGGTCGATTTGGCCCTGCGGAAAAGCCAAGCCGTTATGTAGAATGTACCGATCATGAAAACAGACCCAAACCATTACATCAATCGAGAGCTCAGTTGGCTGGAATTCAATCAACGGGTATTGAATCAAGCTAAGTATGAGAAGGTCCCTGGGCTCGAGCGGCTCAAGTTCCTGGCGATCACTGCCAGCAACATGGATGAATTCTTCATGGTGCGGGTGGGTGGTTTGCAACTGCAGCAGGCTCAGCAAATCCAGGCACCGGATCCAAGTGGTGCGACGGTCACCCAGCAGCTCGAGGCCATCTACGATCGGGTCGACAAGATCATTTCGGATCAGTACGACTGTTTCCTCAACTCGATCGAACCGGTGCTTCAGCAACAGGGGATCACTCGGGTGATCTGCGCGCAGGCGAACGCTTTGTGCAAAGAAGCTTTGCAGCGGTACTTTGAACAGGAGATTTATCCTGTTTTATCACCGATGGATTTAGACCCAGATGCACCTTTTCCTCTGCTTTCGAACTTGGGCTTTTACCTTTGCGTTCGTATGGCAAGTGGTGAGCAGGACACGCCGCATCGTTTTGCATTTATTCCGATTGGAAAACTGCTTCCTCGTCTGATCAAGATCCCGGGTGAGCGCGGTACGTATACTTATGCGCTCATCGAAGATGTGGTCAGTCATTTTGTCGAGCAGTACTATCCGGGCAAGCGAGTCGAGGAGTGCACGGCGTTTCGAGTCACACGCAACGCGGATGTTTCTGTTCGGGAGGACAGTGCCTCGGATCTGATTCTGGGTATGGAGGAAGTGCTCAGTTCGAGGCGTTCTGCTGATTTTGTTCGGTTGGAGATCGATTCAAAGGTCTCCGAGGCCACGTTGGATTTTTTGGTTCGCAACCTAGTACTCAAGCCGCGAGATCTTTTCAAAATCCCAGGCCCTCTGGACTTGTCGGCGTTGATGAGTGTCACGGAGATCGAGGGATTTCCGACGCTGCGCGATACGGTTTGGCCCCCTCAGCGGTCGCCACAAATCGACTCGACCAAGTCGATGTTTGAGAATATCGCACAACAGGATTTGCTTTTGTGCCATCCTTATGAAAGCTTTGAGCCAGTTGTCAGGTTGATCGAAGAGGCGGCCAGCGATCCGGATGTTTTAGCCATCAAGCAGACGCTGTATCGGACCAGCCGCAAGAGTCCCATCGTCGCTTCGCTCAAGAAAGCAGCCGAGTTGGGCAAGTATGTCACGGTGGTTGTCGAGCTTAAGGCAAGATTTGATGAAGCCCGCAACATGGTATGGGCAAGAGAGCTCGAACGATCGGGGGTTCAAGTTGTCTATGGCGTGCGAGGATTGAAGACTCACGCCAAGATTTGCATTGTTGTACGAAGAGAAATCGATGGGATCGTTCGCTACGTTCATTTCGGCACGGGCAATTACAACGAATCCACAGCCCGAATGTATAGCGATATCAGCTACCTGACCCGCGATGAATCCTTGGGCAAAGATGCTTCGGCATTTTTCAACGCGATCACCGGTTACAGTCAACCTCAGCCTTATGAGAAACTCGAGTCCGCGCCGCTTGGCCTGCGCAAGAAACTTGTCTCGCTGATCGAGGAGGAGACTCAAAGAAGGCTTCAAGGACAGAAGGCATTTATTTATGCCAAGCTCAATGCGTTGGTAGACCCAGAGATTATCCAGGCCTTGTATCGAGCCAGCCAAGCGGGAGTGACCATTCGATTGAATATACGGGGTATTTGTTGTTTGAAACCCGGGGTGCGAGGTGTCAGCGACAACATTACCGTTATCAGTATTGTCGATCGTTTTCTGGAGCATGCACGGATTTTGCATTTTTCGCATGGGGGTCAGGACTCCGTGTTTATATCGAGTGCTGATTGGATGCCCCGATCGCTGGATCGACGTATCGAGTTGCTAACCCCCGTGGAAGACGATGCGAGCAAGCGCAAACTCATGGAAATCTTGGCCACTTATTTCCAAGACAATCAGAATGCTTGGAAGTTACTTCCAGATGGAAGTTATGAGCGGTTGGAGCCGGGTGTTGGCCAAGTAAAACTAAGGGCTCAGAAGCTACTGTATCAATCGTCAGTCGATAGTGTCAAAGCAGCGGAGTTGGCAACACGCAGCAAGTTTGAACCGCATTTGCCCCAATAGCGTTTTTTGGCTCGATCGCTGCGCAGAGTTTTTTACAAACCGCAAGAGCTCAAGAGTTTTTCAGCCCCCCAGCGGACGACGTCTTGCGTTGGCAATCCGCTCTCGGCTTCGATCCGATCGATCTCGTATCGAGCTTCCGCGTCGTTGAGACCATGCGAATTGATCGCAATGCAACCGACGCGTAGAGGAGCAAGTGCGCCCCCTGCGCAAGCGATGCTTTCGTACATTGCAACGACATCTTTCAAGGGTGGGATTTTCACCCATTTGAAGTCCCTCAAGTGATGCATCTGAGCGCGATGGACCAGCACTAAATGCGTCGGTTGGGAGCCGCGCAACAGAGGGAGTGTGGCCGTCGAAGCTGGATTCAGGAGCGAGCCTTGGCCTTCGATCCAAACCACATCGCGACCCTCTGCGCAAGCGATCAGTTCTTGTTGCACCGCTCCGGATGCAAAGTCGACTCGAATCGCATCGAGTGGAATGCCGTCACCTTCGAGCATAACACCGGTTTGTCCAGTGGCCATGAATTTGGATCGAACTCCTTTGGCGACCGCAGCGCGGTGGAAAGCGATCGCGGCAGACATTTTGCCGATCGACATATCGGTTCCAACAAACAAGACACGTTTGCATGGCAGGAGTCTTGCCAGCCCCATCCCCGAAACCAATCCGGTGGGCTCCTTGCGTATGTCCCAAATCCAGCGGTCTTGCTGAATATGCCCGGCCAACCTAGGATCGGCGCTCAGGGGGGTATGGAGTCCATTGAGGATGTTCAATCCACCGCTCAAGGCCGTCTGCATGTCGGGTATCCAGTCCTCGGGAAGTTTTCCGCCTAGTGCTGCAAGGCCCAGCGCCAGTGTTTGGGGCTTGAAGGCAAGAGCCTCTTGCGCCGTGGCTACGATGGGGATCGGATGCTTTAGCTCAATTCCGGTTAGTTCCGATAGATTTCCGCCGGCGGTTTGGCGATCGATCACCACCGCGCAGCGCTCCGGGGCGAATCGCAACAAGGCTAAACCGGTCTTGCCATGGATTCCGGTGATCCCCCCGTGCAAGAGGATTGCCAGTCGATCGGTCGCATCGTATTGAGTGTGTTTAGGCATAGGTGACTCCAAGTCCGGGTAGTTCGCGATTGATGAGGAATCC
>JAGWZB010000079.1 GCA_018969045.1 Planctomycetota bacterium
GACTTTCCAACGATCGCGAGCCCTGGTCATCCGCTTTTCCATCAGCTCGGTATGAGTCGCCTTGGCCGCCCAGGATTTCGTGATCACACTATCGAGCTGGCTGTCTCGCTCCCCACCATCATAAGTGGCTCCTTCATCAATCCACTTCGTGATCTTATCGATTTCCTCGGGTTTTAGCGCTGGCCGACCTCCAGCGGGCATCCTTTGGCCGGCTTGTCCTAGCAACTTCTTGACCAACAAACTCTCTTTGCCTTTGCTCGGTTCGATCACCGGACCGGTCATCCCGCCACGCAACAGGCCAGCGAAGTTGGTGAAGTTCAATCCACCAGAAGGGCGATTGCCTCCGTAATGACACCCGTTGCAATTGGCCACCAAAATCGGTGCGATGTCGTTGGCAAAACTGACGGTTTCTTTGCCCGTTGCAGCCATCACTTCAACAGGCTTAGGCGGCTCGGGTGGCTTTGCATCTGCACCACCTACTAGCACTCTAAGATTTGCTTTGGGATCCTCACCGTCGTACTTGGCTCCTGCTTTGACCCAAGCCTTGATCTTGCTGAGCTTTTCCTCAGGTACCTTGTTGCCACTTGGTGGCATGGTCCCGCTTGCCATCGCTTCGACCAACGGACTCCCCTCAGGATCTCCAGCAAAGAGCACCACTCCTGCCCTGGAACCTTTCATCAAACCTTCGTAAGTCGGCATCGTGAAACCGCCAGTGGTCTTGTCGACATGGCATCGTCCGCAATGCTCGACGAGCACCGGTGCGACGTCTTTGGAAAAACTCACTCCTTCAGACTTCGACTTAGAATCCTTGGCTCCATCTTTCATTTCTCTCAGTTTGCCAAAGATCTCACCCCAAGGTGCAAGAGGGGTAAACTCGGCACCCTCGATCGTAAGCACCTCAGCAGCCTTCGCCAATTTCCTGTGCAATCGCTCCCATTCAGCGATGTCTTTGCCCTGCCCTGCCAATACCAAATCGACAAAATTGCTATTGCAAACCTCGATGTACTTGGCGCTTTGACCATAGTTCTTCTCTTTAAACAAATCCTCGGCACGCTTAACGGCAGCCCGAACCGAATCGATGTCGGTAGGACTTTGCAAATCCTGAGCTTGGGCAATCCTCACCCCCGCAACCCATCCGCACAGAATCAGCAGCCAGCCAAGTACGCTTCT
Source organism: Planctomycetota bacterium (assembly GCA_018969045.1). GTDB lineage: Bacteria > Planctomycetota > Planctomycetia > Pirellulales > Pirellulaceae > JBKCUI01. The sequence continues at coordinate 1,171 of JAGWZB010000079.1, forward strand.
TGGGAGTTTCATCGAAAGATCCTTGGACGCTATGGGTGTGTTCAATCTCAATGCTTCGTCGCAAACCTACTTGCCAAGAGCATTGTCCTCTAGGACATGCCACAAGAAAAGTAGCTCGACAGTAACCAAGTAGAGTTTTCTAGGCCCGTAGGCCCATAAATCCGAACAGATTTAGAATTTTTGTCGACCCGACAAAGCGTCTGACAAAATCTCTTTATTGGTGAACTCCAAAACGCTACCGCTAGTGACTCCCCTAGCAAGCCGCGTTAATTGGACCGGAAAAGGTGCCAGCTGGTTCGAGATGAACATCGCCGTGCCGTCCCCCTCTACGTTGGGATTCGTCGCCAAAACGACTTCTTTAAAATTCCCTGTTCTCACGCGATCGACCAACGCTTCTATCGTTAATTGATCAGGCCCAATCCCATCCAGCGGAGCTATCCTCCCAAGCAGGACATGATAAAGCCCTTTATAAACGCCCGTCTGCTCCAATGCGATCAAGTCCCTGGGCTGCTCGACAATGCACAGCATGCTGGTGTCTCTTTGCCCACTTGTGCAAATCCCACACAAAGCCTCCTCGGAAAGATTGAAACACATCGAGCAGTACCGAACATTCTCCCGGACCTTTCGAATCGCATCTGCCAACGCGATCGCTTCGGACACATGAACCCGAAGAATATGATAAGCCAACCGCTCGGCGGTCTTTTTCCCGATCCCAGGCAATCGACCCAATTGGTGGATCAGCTCCGTGACCGATTGCGATATCTCTGCCATGGATGGTCTAATCCCCGATTCCAAACCGATTTCCAATCCACTTCCCGCACCTTTGGGGTTGATAACATACCAAAGATGGATGAAATTTTCAGGGGTTATCGACCCCGAATTCCTAGCCCCCTGGTGCCCTAATGACCGTCCTGCTGCAGATCCGTAACGCGCATAAACGCTACGGGGACCAAATCTTACTCGATGGAGCCGAGTGCACCCTGGGTGGTAACACCAAAGTCGGCTTCATCGGCCGCAACGGTGCCGGCAAGTCCACTCTCCTGAAATGCATCCTGGGCGACGATGAACTCGATACCGGGGAAATCATCCGCCACCCAAAACTCCGTATCGGGTACTTGCGACAACATGACCCATTTCTACCAGGTGAAACCGCTCTGGAGTTTCTCATGCGAGATAGCGGTCAACCCGATTGGAAGTGCGGCGAAGTCGCCGGGGAGTTCGAAATCAAAGGTAGAATGCTCGAAACCCCCATGCAGAACCTCTCAGGCGGCTGGCAAACACGCGTCAAACTCTCTGGCCTGCTGCTCCACGAACCGAATCTACTGCTGCTGGACGAACCTACCAACTTTCTAGACCTCCGTACACAAATCCTCCTAGAACACTTTCTACGATCCTTCCAAGAAGCCTGCTTGATCGTCTCCCACGACCGAGCCTTCCTCAACGCAACGTGCGAATCAACTCTGGACCTTTCGATGGGTGAACTGACCCTGTTTCCTGGCAAAGTCGACGAGTACCTGGAATACCAACAAGGACTCCGCGAACACGACCAACGCACCAATGCCTCCATCGCAGCCAAAAGGAAACAGCTCCAGGAATTCATCGACCGAAACCGAGCCCGGGCCAGCACCGCCACTCGCGCAAAGTCCAAGAGCAAAATGCTCGACCGGCTCGAAATCAAAGAGTCCGCCGCCGACCATGCCAACGCGATCATCCGCGCTCCTTCTGTCGAGCCTCGACAAGGCCCAGCCCTTCGAACCAAAGACCTATCCATCGGTTACTCTGACAAAACCATCGCCTCGAATGTCGGACTGGAAATCGATCATGGGACCCGAGCCGCCATCGTCGGGGATAACGGTCAAGGAAAAACTACCCTCCTGAGAACCCTCGTCCATTCTCTGCCCCCTGTCTCTGGAGATCTCAAATGGGGATACGGATGCGAACTTGGCACCTATGCGCAACACGTCTACACCAGCCTCCCTGAAAACAAAACCGTCCTGGAACACCTCGAATACGAAGCGATCCCAGGGACCAAGAATCAAACGATCCTCGATACCGCCGGTGCCATGCTGTTTCGCGGTACTGCAGTCAATAAAAAAATCCGAGTCCTCAGCGGTGGAGAACGCGCCCGATTGTGCATGGCCGCCCTCCTGCTCGGAAAAGCCAATGTCCTGATTCTCGACGAACCGGGTAACCACCTCGATGTCGAGACCGTCGAAGCCCTAGCCGATGCTCTGATCGACTACAAAGGAACCGTGATCTTTACCTCCCACGATCGTCACTTCCTCAAACGCGTCGCTACCACCTACATCGAAGTTCGCGACGGCAAAGTCACCCAGTACCGAGGCGACTACGATGCTTATATGTACATGGTGCAAAAGGAAATCGATGATGCCGAATCCACTCGACATGGCGGTGCCCCCAAGAAAAACACTTCGGCTCCACCCCCAAAACCCGGACAAAAAACTCCCTCGAAATCAGCTCCGCTAGACGAACGGGCCGTCCGTAAGCAAATCGGTAATCTGGAAAAAAATATCGCTAAACTAGATCAGCAGAAAAAAGAACTGCACGGGCAACTCATGTCCAGCAGCGATCCCCAATCAGCCCTCAAACTCCACGAGGAAATGACCAAAGTCTCCCAAGAACTCGAAACCGCCGAAACCCGATGGGCCGAACTTCAGCAACAACTCGAAGAATAATTCCATGATCCAATTGGAGCAATCCAACAACGATTCGGTTCAAGTCTCGCTCGAAAGCCTCGACGATTGCCGCTGCTTCGCCAAAATCCTCGCTTCGATCCTCTCAAAGCATCTGCCATCGACCGTCGCACTCGTGGGCACCCTAGGTGCCGGTAAAACTCAACTGGTCAAATTCTTCGCTCAGTCGCTCGGTGCAAATCCCGAAGATGTCTTCAGCCCAACATTCGTACTGATCCACCCCATCGGAACAACACCCGAAATCTATCACGTCGACGCTTATCGTATCCACGATAGCGATGAATTCCTCGAACTAGGAATCGAAGAACTCTTCGAACAACCCGCAATCACAATCGTCGAATGGGCCGACCGCTTCGCCCCCTGCATGCCCCAAAAAACCCTCTGGATCCAACTGCAATCCGACGACCCCCAATCGCAATATCGTCAAATCACATTATCCAATTTGGCGAAAAATACTGCATTGCAAGAAGAACTCTTCACGGCGCTCAAACCATAATCAGCCCCACGCAATCAATCCAAAACCCAAGCTGACTTCCAATGATGAGCGATTTCCAAGCCGACAACCAACGTAAAATTCTTGTTTGCGGTTCGATCAATATGGACCTTGTCGTCCAGACTCCAAGCTTGCCAGCCCCTGGGCAAACTCTCACCGCCAACCAACTCGATTATATTTCCGGTGGCAAAGGGGCAAACCAAGCCGTCGCGATCGCAAGACTCGGTGGCAAAGTTGGAATGCTCGCCGCCGTAGGATCCGATGGATTCGGCTCGACCCTTCGCGCAAACCTCCAACAAGAAGGGATCGATCTTGAATGGGTTAGCACCAAACCCGGCCCAAGCGGCATTGCCATCGTGGCCGTCGATCACCAAGGCGAAAACTCGATCATCGTCATCCCCGGTGCCAACGGCAAACTCTCAGCCGATGATGCCGATCTGGCCGAATCAGCCATCGCCCAAGCCACCTTGGTAATGCTGCAACTGGAGATACCGATCCAAACCGTTCTTCATGTGGTTCGCTTGTGCCGCGTTCATAACGTCCCGGTCATCCTCAACACTGCCCCTGCCCCAAAGAACTTCCCAGAGGAACTCTTTGATGTCGACCTGATCTGCCCAAACCAGTCGGAAACCGCCCTGCTGCTCAATGACCACCCACCTGTGGATGTCGATCAAGCCTTTGATGCGGCCCGCAGCCTGCTGGCCAAAGGTGCTAGACAAGCCGTCATCACCCTCGGAGAACTCGGAGCCGTCGCGGCCACCAAAATGCCCAATGGAAAACCTCTGATCCAAGCGATCGATGCCCATCGGGTCCAAGCCGTCGATACCGTCGCCGCCGGCGACGCATTCCTAGGCGCGTTGGCTTACAAGATCGCCCAAGGCTCGGCGCTAATGGAAGCCTGCGTGTTCGCTTCGGCTGCCGCCGCACACGCGGTCACCGTTCGAGGCGCCCAACCCTCCTTGCCGAACTTAGACCAAGTCCACGCTCGATTGTAGATGCTATCCTACACGCCCGCGGGTATGATCCACGGCCCTAAGGGTTCGAGTCTGCGGTATCCTGTCGAAAATTCCCGCTCAACCACCGCGCTGACCATCTCGGAATGATACAATCGAACTTCTGGTAATCAACGAGCACAATCAATAAAGTTAGAACAAAACCATGCACCGAAGTTGCCGAACGGCAGCCCGTGATATGGTGAATTCACCCACAAGCCCCTCCCCTGCCCCCCAATGAAAACCGCATCTTCCCACTTCGGCTTCGCCAGTTTGTTCTCCCTGCTGCTACTGCTAAGTTGCATCGGTTGCGAGAGTCGAAAATCGATGCCATCGACCACCAGCACCAGCGCTACCAACCATGACAATTCAACCACGGGCACCGAAAAACCCAAGATTGCCTTGGTGATGAAATCGCTAGCCAACGAATTTTTTTCCACGATGGCCGATGGTGCCAAGAAACACCAAAATCAAAACGCAGATCAGTACGATCTGATCGTCAACGGGATCAAAGATGAACGGGACCTGGCGCGACAAGCCGCCATCGTCGAAGAAATGATCGCCGCCAAAGTCAATGCGATCGTGATCGCCCCGGCAGATTCCAAAGCCCTCGTCCCAGCCTTGCGACGCGCCAAACAAGCCGGCCTAGTTGTCGTCAATATCGACAACAAACTCGACGACGAAGTCCTCAAAGCCGAGAATCTCACCGTCCCCTTCGTCGGCCCCAACAACCTGCTCGGTGCCAAAACCGTCGGTGACCACTTGGCCAAATCCCTCCAAGCCGGTGACAAAGTCGCTGTGCTCGAAGGTATCCGCACCAGCTTCAATGGCACCCAACGACGACTCGGGTTTGAACAAGCCATGAAAGACGCAGGAATCCAAATCGTCGATAGCCAAAGCGCTAACTGGGAAACCAACCAAGCCAACACGATCGCCGCTTCGATGCTCTCTTCCCACTCGGACCTCAAAGCCATCCTCGCGGCAAACGACTCGATGGCTCTAGGAGCCATCGCCGCTGTCAAAGCAGCCAACAAGACAAACGATGTCAGAGTCGTCGGCTTCGACAATATCTCCGCTGCCCAAGAAGCCATACGCGAAGGTCGTATGCTCGCCACCGCTGATCAACACGGAGATCAATTAGCCGTTTTCGGAATCGAATTCGCCATGAAACTCCTGCAAGACTCCGACGCGAAACTCGAAGATCGCGAAACGCCCGTGGACCTCATCACGTCCGAGCAACTGAAGTAACGATTCATCTCAAAAGGCTCAATACAGCGTGCTGGTCCTCGACGCTCTGACGAAAGATTTCGCCTCGCGGGCCGTCGATCGTGTCAGCCTTGCGTTTCACGCCGGACAAGTCCACGCGCTTCTGGGAGCCAACGGTGCAGGCAAAAGCACCCTTTGCAAAATGATCGCAGGCATGATCCAACCCACCCACGGGACCATGCAGCTCGCAGGAAGCGAATTTTCCCCAAAGTCAAAAAGACAGGCTCAGCGTTCAGGTGTCCAAATCGTCCAGCAGGAACTCAATGTCCTGCCCACGTTGAGCCTCGCTGAAAATCTATTTTTCTCACAACTCCCAAGCCGACTCGGGATTCTCAAACGTCGCGCCATGCGCGAGCATGCCCACCAAATCCTTTCGGAATTCGGACTTGGAAAACTATCGCCCGACGCCCAAGCTTCACGCCTAGGCGTCGGCCAACAGCAAATGCTCGAAATCGCTGCCAATACCTGGCAACAGACCCAAGTCCTCATCCTCGATGAACCAACGGCTGCCCTGAGCGCTGCGGAATCTGAAATCCTCTTTGAGAAAATCCATCAATGGAAACAAGATGGAGTCGCCATCCTCTACATCAGCCACCGACTGACCGAAGTCCAAGCGATCGCCGATAAGATCTCCATCCTCAAAGATGGAAAGCTCCAAGGGACCTGGTCCCGTGGCAAACTCAACCATCGCGATATCGTCGCTCACATGACAAATCAGGCAAATCAGACAGACCAGACAGACCAGACAGACCAGACAGACCAGACAGATCCTCCGCTGATGATCGTGCATCAACTGCAAGCTCCTCGGCGAGTCCATGGCGTTTCCTTCGAATTACACCCTGGCGAAATATTAGGCCTAGCCGGACTCGTTGGTTCTGGACGTACCGAGTTGCTTCGCGCTCTCTTCGGTGCGGATCGAGCCACAGGTGGCCGATTGGAATTTCCCACCGGGCAATTTCGCCCCCCCTTTGCGAGCCCAAACCAAGCGGTAAGAAACGGTGTTGTTATGATCAGCGAGGATCGTAAAGCCGATGGGTTGCTATTGTCCGAGTCGGTCGCTTCGAATATCCAACTCCCCGCGCTTGACCTTGCTAAATTCGGGCTATGGAGTCTCTATCGCACCAACGATGCTCGCAAAGCCGCACAGGGGTATCGCGATCAACTTGGGATTCGCTGCGATTCGATCGATCAACCTGTCGGAACCCTTAGTGGCGGCAACCAACAGAAAGTGGTTCTTGCCAAATGGCTTCATCGCGATGGGCAGATTTTCCTGCTCGACGAACCAACCCGTGGAATCGACATCGCCGCCAGAGAATCGGTCTACTTGGTAATCCGTGATCTTGCTCGACAAAGAAAAGCGATCCTAGTGGTCAGCAGTGACCTCGAAGAATTAACCCAACTTTGCAACCGAATCGGAGTGATGTCCAACGGGCGCTGGTTGGAGACCTTTGATGGCCCAAGCTATGACCCACAACGGATCGTCCAAGCCATGTTCGCAGGATACGCTTGAACCGACGGATCGGTCGGTTTGTGTCCTTCCATCAACCAATAGAACTTTGTCCTATGAAATCGATGCAACCTACCTACCGATTGATCCTTGCCCAGTATGCTGGGCTGCTTGCAGCAATCCTGACGCTCATCGTTTTCTTTGGCATAAAGGCAAACAATTTTCTCTCGATGACGACCCTGACGACGATCGCCAACCGTGTTCCAGATCTTACCGTCATCGCCGTCGGGATGACTTTGGTCTTGATCGCAGGAGGAATCGATCTGTCGGTTGGCTCTGTGATGGCGCTGTGTGCATCGATGCTTGGGCTGCTGATGGTCGACTATCGTTTCCCTTTGTGGGTTGGTGTCCTGGCTGCAGTCATGGTTGGAACCCTCTGCGGAGCTCTCAGCGGTTGGATCAGCGCTGCCTACCGAATCCCTGCATTCATCGTCACCTTGGGCATGCTGGAAATCGCTCGCGGGGGGGCTTATTTGCTGACCAACTCGAGCACCAAGTACGTCGGCTCGTCGCTTGGCTGGTTTTCCGAGCCCATCTCCGGAAGCGGGCTCTCTGTGTCGTTCTTCATTGCGATCGGCGTTGTCTTAATCGGACAATGGCTATTGCATGGAACGGTTCTGGGGCGTACCGCCGTCGCGATCGGGACCAACGCCGAGTCGGTTCGTATGGCGGGTGTTCGTACCACGGGCCCCTTGGTAACTCTCTATGCGATCTGCGGAGGGCTTTGCGGTTTGGCAGGTTTGATTCAATCCTCGAGACTATCGTCGGTCGATCCAAATGCAGGAATCGGCATGGAACTCAATGCCATCGCCGCATGTGTCATCGGAGGTACCAGCCTACGGGGTGGCCAAGGATCAGTCGTTAGGACATTCATCGGCGTGCTTATCATCTCGATCCTCGAAACCGGACTTGCTCAAATGGGTGCAACCGATCCGATCAAACACATTGTCACCGGATCGGTGATCATCTTGGCGGTGCTGCTGGACTCGCTGCGTCAGCGATCTGCTGATCGATGAATTGGGCGACCCGTCCCAAGACTTGCTCTTGCTCGGGTTCGCAATGCATGTCGTGATAGAGTCCAGGCCACGAGACCCAGGTGCATCGGGAATTGGATCGGGTTGCAAACTCTTGGCTGGCTTCGTGCGAGGTGATCCTGTCTAACGTCCCATGCATCAGCAGCATGGGAGTCTGTAGTTCCCCGGCATGGTCGACGGCCCACTGCCCTGAGTGTAGCATCGACAAACCAAGTACTGCGGAAACTCTCTGGTGTACCATCGGATCCTCGATGTAGGCTTGGACGGCCTGCGGGTCCCGCGAAAGATCCTTGGGCTGGATCGCTGTCGAAAGTGTCAAACCCGGCCACCATTTGCCGAGCGCTTTGGCCACGGCGAGCTTCCACGCAGGGGGTGGAAAGGTGGTTCTAAATAGGGGACTCATGGAAATGGCACCAGTCAAGCGATTTTTCTTGCGGAGTACATAATTCGCTACGATGCTCCCGCCTAGGCTTTGACCGTAAAGGAACACTGGCACGTTCGGATAAGCCTCGTGAAGATAATTCTCAAGTCGCTCGATGTCCTCGACGAGAGTATCGAAATGAGGGAGCGATCCTCCGGTGCGTCCGTGCCCGCGCTGGTCGATCGCTAGTGCCGTTGCACCTTGGGAAACGAAATACTCTGCCACGTGTTTGTATCGATCGGCATGCTCCCCCATACCATGGACGATGCCAACAACAAATCGAGGAGCCGAGTCGCCGCACCAACGTCGGCTCACGAGCGCTGGTGCTGGATTCAGGATACCCGAAGCTTCTCGTCCGGGAATGAATAGATCGTGGATATGCATACGGTGAGGACTCCTACGATCTGGATCGATCGATCAAGAAAGATTGACGGCATCGATCAGTTGTCTGAGTCGGCCTAGGTTTCGTCGATTGAAATGCAGCTTAAGCCTTGGCAGCTCGGCCAGTTCCGGTTCCGTGGATTCCTCGGGTAGCATCGAAACTTGCTCAATCGTTCCTGAGACCAGAATGTCTGAAAAATCCGAATTGAGCTGATCGATTTTTTCAGCCGATAGCCTACTGGTCAATCGCATGACCAACGCATCATCGACGTAACGCATGCTGTGATAAACACGATAGAACTGCAACACTTCGCGGATCGCTTCGTCGTTGTTATCGGTCACTTTGTACAAATGGACGTCCTCGGGGCTGATCCATTTGTCGCCCAGCAACTGCTGTCGAAAAAACGTCTCGACATTCTTCCAGTACGTTCCACCGGGCTGGTCGACTAATACCATCGGCAGGAGCGTTTGTTTACCTGTCTGCAGCAACGTCAGGACTTCGAATGTTTCATCGAGGGTGCCAAAACCTCCTGGGTAACAGACGACCGCGCTGCATTCTTTGACGAACATCAGCTTGCGGGTAAAGAAGTATTTGAGCGTGACGAGTTTTGGGTCGCCATCGATGACAGGGTTGGCTGACTGTTCGAACGGCAGCATGATATTGAGCCCCATCGAAAGATCGCGTCCGGCTCCCCGGTGCCCAGCCTCCATGATTCCGCCACCTGCCCCGGTGATCACCATCCATCCATGCTGAGCCATGCGTTTGGCAAACGACTCGGCTTGGATGTAAGCTGGGTGGTCGGCTTTGGTGCGAGCCGATCCAAAGATGGTTACTTTTCGGCGGCGTTGAAACGGACCAAAGACTTTGAAGGCGTAGCGAAGCTCGCGAAGTGACCTGGAGAGGATTTTCAGATCCCCTCTTGAGATATCGCTTTGCTCGAGTTGGTCGACGGTTCGTCTCATCATCTCGATGAGATCTTCGTTCGATAGAAGAGAACTTGGCTCGTCGGCAGGCGTAGGACGCTCTTTCTCTGTCTCCCCGAGGGCTTCGGGGAGAATCGAGTCAAGTTTTGGTTTGGATGGTTTCAATTCGTCCATGGCTCGAGACCCATCCACAGGCCGCTGTGACTAAGTCCAAAGAATTAGGTCGGCTTGACGGGACTCTTGTCATCGGCACCGTCTTCAGGTCTCGCGTCGTACTTGGCTTCCGGCAGCGCTTGGGAAACCGGAGCGACCAAGAACTCGATGGCGTATTCCTTGGGTTGCTTCTTGATGATCGACTCACCTTCAACGGTGGTGACCTCAGCCGCATCGACGATCTTGTTGATGACGGTGCGCTCGAGGATTTGGTTTCGAAGCGCATCCATTTGACCGGAACGATCCAGCTTGGCACGCACTTGGCGAACCGTCGCATCGCTTTGCTCGGCGATCAACTTGATTTCTTCTTCGTACTGCTCTTCGGTGGGCTCGATCTTGAGGTCTTCGGCGATTTTTTCGAGGACAAAGTGTTCGCGGAGAGCTTCTCGGGTCAATTCTTCGATGTTGCGACGCATCGAGTTGACCACGGTCCTAATTTGCTCGTCTTGGAAACCGTTTCGACGCATTTCCAGAACGCGTCGTTGGAGTTCGCGTTCGGCTTGGCGACGGACCAAGTTCGATGGAAGCTCCCAATCGGCGCTGGAGGTCAATTGCTTGGTGATTTGCTCACGAAGCAGTTGTGTTTGGTGGTAATCGGCTTGACGCTTCAGTTCTCCTCGGACAAACACCCGAAGCTCATCGGTGTCATCGAAACCGATTTGCTCCAAGACATTGGATCCGAGTCCTTCGACGTTCACGCGTCGGATTTCGATCACTTTGAAGGTGGCGTCGACTTCGGTGCCCCGAAGCGATTCGTTCAACGAGGTTTCGAGGATCTTGACCTTTGTCGAGACCTTGTCACCTTCTTTGGCCCCTGTCATTAGTTCGCCAAAGTTTTCGACGATGCAATCGGCAAGGCTCAGTTCTTCTCGGAGGGTGATCAGGTTCTCGTCGAACGAGCTGATACGACGGCCGTCTTGGGTGAATTCTGCATCGATCAGCAATCGGTCCCCTAGTTGGGCTTCGCCATCCCAAGGTTCACCTGGCACGAATCTTTCGAGGGTGCGAACCAGCTGTTTTTCGACTTCGTCTTCGGTCAAGGAGTATTCGGTTTTGGTCAGTTTGAGACCTTCCCACTTGGGGGTATCGAATTCGGGGCGGACTTCGATTTTGAATTCGAAGGTGAAATCGCCCGAATCAGGCAAAACTACGGCCCCGTAGTCCATATCGGGTTCAGCGATCGCGGAGATCTCGCCACCTTCGGTGATTTGTTCGAGGCTATCCATGACCAAGCTGCTTTTGACTTGATCGGCGACGGTCTTTTTAAATCGGGATTCGAGGAGTTTGCGTGGGATTTTGCCTTGGCGGAAACCTGGCAAATCGGCTCGAGGGGCGATTTCGCTGTAGGCTTCTCGGAAGTATCGGTCGACTTCGGCGCGTGGCACGGTCACCACGATATGGCGTTGGCAAGCAGCCGTTTTATCGATTTTGACTTGGAAATCTAACTTGCTTTTTACCTCGGTATCGACAGCAGACATTCGTGACTCGCGAAGCGAAAGAAGGAACCAAAGATGGGAATAAAAAAAGGGTTTTTTCAGGCAGAAAGAGCGGGTGATGGGATTCGAACCCACGACAACAACGTTGGCAACGTTGTGCTCTACCAACTGAGCTACACCCGCACGGACTGTGCCTGACCAAAACCCTTTGGACTATTTTTTTGGGTCAACAGGCACAAAACAAGAATCTTAGACTCCCAAGTGACCCTGTCGACTGGGGAAAAATTAACCGAAAACCCGATCCCAATCAAGCCTACTTTTGCTGGCTGCGAGGATCTTGGGCAAGTTCCCATCGTGATTCGCTGGGTGGGTGAAAATCCTCGGGGCGATTCCCAGCTAGACGCCGAGGATCTTTTTTTGGTAATTACCAGGTCGATTGGAGGCTCTTCTGGGGCCCGATTTTCAATGGAAAACCTCATTGGACATGGAGGCTTTGATGAAAAAGGGAAGGGGAAACCGCTTTTTGGTCAAGTTGATTTTGTTTTTTGTTGCGTTGGCGACCGGTCTTGCCGGTCCGGCCCGTTTGCAGGGACAAGAGTCCGGGGGGGCGGATTCCGAGCGTTCTGCGGGTCAGGTCGCATCGGTTTTTGACCAGCAGCCTGAGTGGCTCGAGTGGATCGCAACCAAGAGCAAGAAATCCAAGTCCAAGTCGAGTTCCAGTTGGGGGACATGGTGGGGCGGTTCTAGCGGCACGACTTCGCGTAGTCCCGTCAGCAGTTATCGCAGGGACAACAAGTCGATATCGCAGCGGATGTGGATTTCGACCAAGCGGGCATGGAACACGACAACCTCCTGGCTGGATCCTTATCCGGACCCCAAGCCATCCTCGGCGATGCGGCCGGACAAGAAGAGTTGGTTTTCGGGTTGGAGCGACGCTTGGACAGAGAAGGACAAAAAGCCCAGTCAATCGGTATCGGAGTTCATAGGCCAGGAGCATCCGAAGTAAGGCCCCCAAGAAGCACGCGGGAGAACATCGGTGGCAGCAAAACAAGGCTTGCCATCGTCGCGGGGTACGTTTATTTTATGCGGAGCGTATATGGCGAAGTAGCTCAGTCGGTTAGAGCAACGGCTTCATAAGCCGTGTGTCGCCGGTTCGAGTCCGGCCTTCGCTACTGTGTTTTTCTGCAGGCCCTCAGGGGCCGACACAGCATGGATTGAATTAGTCTTCATCACCATGCGCTACCCTGGGTATATGATGCATCGACACCCGCGTGGCTTCATTCCGCCCTTTCAGGGCTAGCGATCATTATGGTGTACCGAAACCCAGGGCGTCGCTTCGCTTTGCCCTGGGCTATCACCTTGCGCCCCGTTGGGGCTTCGTTCCGGTTGGACTGGAATCGCTGAACGAACATTCTCGTCCACGTTGTATTGGATCATTGTTCGATCTCGAACGACCCAACATCGTTTCTTATGCCCCAACGGGGCGACATGAGATAGCCCAGGGTAGAGCGAAGCGCCACCCTGGGTGTGTTTGGGTGCGTGGGATATGGCGTCGAAACGGGTCCGTGGTATTCGATGTTGCCCTGGACTATCACGTTGCGCCCCGTTGGGGCTTCGTGCCGATTGATGCTTATTCGTCGGCGAATCGTCGACCATCGGATTTCATGAAACTAACTGTCTAATGCAATTTCGCAAACCGGTTCATAGAACCAATGGATAACTTATAAATCGATGAACCGTGCACCATCGGAAATCATCTTACAAATCCTCGAACAACCTGCCCCAACGGGGCATAATGAGATAGCCCAGGGTAGAGCGAAGCGCCACCCTGGGAAGGTTGTACATCACCGCTCTGGATGCGTTGCGACGCTCGCGAATTGATCCTGTATCCATCGATTATTCCACACAGAGCCCTGAAAGGGCATAACCTTATGCCTCAGTCGCTAGCCCAAATCCTCGTGCATCTGGTCTTCTCCACAAAGAACCGGGATCCGTTGCTTGCCGATGATATCCGGGAAGAACTTCATGCTTACATCGGTGGAATCGCCGATAATCTAAAAGCCAGACTGCTTAAAGCTGGTTCGGTTGCCGATCATATCCATTTGTTAATTGCACATCCTCGCACCTGTGCACCTTCGGAGTTGGTACAAGAGATCAAAACCGGATCTTCGAGATGGTTGAAGTCCAAGGGATCGCGATATACGAATTTTCATTGGCAAGGTGGATACGGTATTTTTTCCATTAGCCCGTCGCACCGCGCTGCGTTAGAGGCTTACATCGGTAATCAAGCGGAGCATCACCGGGTGATTACGTTTCAAGAGGAATATCGTCGCTTGTTAGCGAAATACGAGATCCAATTTGATGAGCGTTATGTCTGGGATTGACCCTCATTCCGCCCTTTCAGGGCTAGCGATCATTATGGTGTACCGAAACCCAGGGCGTCGCTTCGCTTTGCCCTGGGCTATCACCTTGCGCCCCGTTGGGGCTT
>JAGWZB010000530.1 GCA_018969045.1 Planctomycetota bacterium
CTTCGCAGTTGGTGCTACGGTCTTGCCTCACACCCAGAGTGCTCTATTTGCGCAAGACCCTGCAGCATCAACTCCGGCGGCCCCATCTAGTCCAAGCGGTCCAATGGAAAGTCCATTTGAGCGGGACTACGATGCACCGAGCTTTAAGCCCTCTTGGAAGAAATCGCAAATCAATCGGCTGCTAGCGCAGGACTTTATCATTTTCGCCCACTCTGACTTGGAGATGACCAAGAAGCTACTGGAGCGTGAACCGGGTTTGATCAATGCATCGATCGATTGGGGAGCTGGTGATTGGGAAACGGCCCTGGGGGGAGCTTCTCACATGGGTCGCCATGACATCGTCGAGTTTTTGCTAAGCCGAGGTGCAAGGATCGATCTGTTCTGTGCTGCAATGCAGGGACAAACCGAAGCGGTACGCGGTTTTCTAAACCTGCAACCTACACTCATTGATGCCAAGGGTCCGCATGGATTCGGGTTGCATTTTCACGCTCAAGTCGGCGGAGAGAAGTCCAAGGCGACGCTTGACTATTTGCAATCGGTCAAAGAAGTCGAGCTTAAACCGATCCCATTTTTAAAGAAGCCACCCTCGAACCCGTAGTGGATCTTGCGGTCTGTTTTCTGAACCCCCCTTAAAAACTAATGTTCGCTGATAGTAGTAGGCACATTCCATGTGCCGTCGACCGTATTTAATCAAGTTCAAATCGAACCCTGGCCGTCGGCACAGCGGAGTGTGCCTGTGTTCTGGTTCACTACGCGCATGCATTCCGATGCGAATGGTTCGCTCGATCTTAAGGATCTTTCGCAAGATCCACTACGGTTCCAATTGCCCTATGAGGAGTGTGTAACCGTCGAGGTCTTGGACTCGAAGCTCACCCTCTGGCATGTAGAACGGGTAGCAAATGGAATAAGCAGCATTTCGCTCGGGCATGTGTCCTTCTTGGCCTCGTTTACGAAGCCCCGGCGGGATCCCACCGTCCTCAAGGCCATGGTCGATTAGATGGTTTCGCAACGAGATAACATCGCTAGTGTACATGTAGAAGAGTACTGCTTGTTGACTCGGTACGATCGGACCACTGGATACTGCCAGGAACAATTCCGCTTGGCCGGATTTTAGACCGATGAAATTGGTAACCCCATCGTCGCGAACATAACGACTTTCAATCTTGAATCCAAGCAGTTGATAGAACTTGGCTGCGGCTTCGACATCCTCGACGTGCACCATCGCGACACAGCGATTCACAACAGGAACTCGATCGTTATGGGACTTCATGAAGTAGCCGCCTCTTTCCCGGACGATCTGGACTTGGATACTGCAACTGCCAAGGGACAACTGCCAACACTGGGTTCTCCTCTGCGGTAGCGACCAAGCAACTCTTTGGAGCGCTGTGCCAACATCCTCCGCACTTCACGACGCTGGCCCTTGATCCTTGGGATGACCATCGAATCGTATCCGGTCGTCTGGTGACGCATCCATGCGATAACCGCCGCTTCGGCTCGCTCCTCGACCGGTATCCGTTTGGTCCTGGCAACCGTCCCACTGCCCACCGGTGTGGCATGGTCGGATACCAGTTTGGCCATTTGCAGGGCAAGTTCATGATGACGATCATGAAACGCTAAAAAATCGACGACCGCTTGGGTGAAGTCTTCCACATACTCGTTTTGCACCTTCTCTCGGCGAAGTGCATCGGCTTGTTTGCGTTTGGCAAAGCTCTCGGTCGATCGCTCCGCCTCAAGGTCCTTTTGAATCTTTGCAATCGTGGCTGCCGGAGCCCACACTCCTTTGGAAAAAACTTTGCGCCCTTTCTTTTCCTGCACTACCCAGTGATCGCCGGCGGCCTTGACCCGTCGAGTCCAAGCTGCATCCCCCGGAGGTAATAGTTCCCAACCTTTGGGTACCGTATGGATCTTGCCATCGGCAGACCGAACACTGGTCGCATTAGGGCCTGGGGAAAAAACTCCTTGGTTGAAATGATCGCTCGATCTCATCGTGATATCTTCGTCAGTTTTCAATCGGTTTGTTTGCGTTGTCGACTTGCTATTGCCGAAAGCCGATGGGATACCAAGTATCGATCAAGCAATCAAGACTGCATCAGGCTTATCGTTGGGGCTCTCGGGTCTTATCCTTGAAGAATTCCCAAACCCTTTCTGCACCAGAAAAGGAACTGATCGGTCCGTTTCCTTCCCTTCGATTCCTTGAACCGGGCCAGCCATGAGCCCCCATCGAGTCGACGATCAATTCGGTTGCAGCACCCTGATCTGTTGCAGCATGCACGGTGGAAGTGACGGTCCCTCGCGTGATCGTTTCTCCCTGCTTTTGAGATTGGTTGACTTGAACCCAAAAATCAAGCACCTCTTGGATCGGCTTGTAAGGAGCCTCTTGAGCGCGGCTGACTGTGGGGTTTTTGCTCATC
>JAGWZB010000531.1 GCA_018969045.1 Planctomycetota bacterium
AACTGGCCTATGCATTAGGCAATTGGCAAGAGACACTAGCTCTGCTTGATCAGCTCGATAGGATCCGAAACTCATCCCTTGACGATACCCAAGGGACCGCACTGATGCGGCTTGAATCCTATGTTCAACTACAACGCTGGCAAGATGCGGAAGATTTTATCCAGTCGATCACTTTTCTCTCGGAGGAAAAACTCGCCCAAATTCCCCCGCCACGCTCGATGGAAAGCTTTCTACTGCGAAAAGCCGAAGTTGCCATGGTTTTGGGTAAATGGGACGTTGCCCATCAGTCTGTTTGTAACATTCGTAAGCATTTTCCCGAATGCACCGTATCTTCTCAGGTCGATTATGTCCTTGCTCGTTGTTTGGTTCACGATGCGAAATTCGATGAAGCAAGGCAATTGCTAGCAAGTGTTTTGGCAACCCAACCACCACCATCTGCCCCGCTGCAGATCAAAGCTTGGTGGACGATCGCCGAAACGTACTTGATGCAACGCAAGTTTCCCGAAGCCTTCGCCGCATACCAGCGCGTCGCCGAAATGGGTGCCAACTCCCCCTGGGTACAGCTTGCCGATCGCCAAATGGCGATTTGCCAAGATGCATTCGGGGATTCGGTCGCCGTGGAGGTCCCAGCCAGCAACGATGCAACATTGCGTTCGACCCAAAAACAGACGCCCAAGCAACCGCGATGATCCCTGCCTTTGTCCCAGTAGCGAAATTCCTGACCACGACCCTCGGTTGCTTGGCGATCGTTTCGTGGTTTGGGTCCTCGGAGGCCTGGGCGCAGAACAATCGTTGGAGTCCCAGTCCACCTTCCTTGCCCAGCAACTATCCATCCACTTCCAACGGCGGCACCTACACCAACCCACCCTCGAACTATACTAACTCAGTTCGCCAAAATGGGAATGTCGCTCCAAGCGATCCTAGGATTGCAGCGTTGCCTGCTCCGAGTTCCAGTGCCGTTGGCTCCAATGTCACTTATTCCAGCGCAGCGAATCCAATCCAAGCCACCGCCGAAGCGAATACTGGAAAAATACCCACGAGGAATTTATTGCAAGTCTTCCATGATGGCGGTTGGATGATGTACCCGATCGCCTTGTGCTCTTTTGGACTGACCGTCTTTGCCTTCGAACGCTGGATCGCACTTCGAAGATCCCGAGTTGTATCCAAGCCATTTGTCAACCGCATCATCGAGCAGTTGCAGCAGCAATTGATCGATCGCGATGAAGCGATTGAACTGTGCGAAAAAAGTGGCACACCCATGGCCAAAATCATGATCGCAGCACTACGGCGTCATGGCCGGCCTGCTGTCGAAGTCGAACAAGCCGTCCTCGATACAGGGGAGCGGGAGAGCAATTACTTACGTCGCAATATGCGTGCTATCCTGGCCATCAGCAACGTTTCTCCCCTTTTGGGACTGCTAGGCACGGTGCTAGGAATGATCCAATCCTTCAACGACATTTCGAACTCCCAAGCGATGGGTCGGCCGGAATTGCTCGCAGGTGGCATCAGCCAAGCACTGCTGACGACCGCTGCTGGACTACTGGTAGCGATCCCAGCTTACGCTGTCTATGTTTTTTTCATCGCCCGAATCGATAGCCTGATCATCGAAATGGATGCCCATGCTCAGAAGCTTGTTGATGTGATCAGTGCCGAAGGCCTTCAGGAGAACGAAGGCACCCGCACGCGTCGTTCCCGCAAAGCTGCATAATCTCAGAGGAGAATTTCAATGCCTCTGAAAACATCCCAAGACGAAGAACTCCCAGGGATCAACCTCACGAGCATGATCGATGTGCTGTTTCTGTTGATCATTTTCTTTATGGTCGGAACCCGCTTTACCGAGTCCGAACATCAGATCTCTTTGAAGCTGCCCAAGTCGTCCTCGCCCGAGACTCTGATGCAGCGGCCCGGAGCCAAGGTGGTTAACCTTTATTCCGATGGGACCATCGAATTCGAAGGCAGACGCCTGACGGGCGAGCAGTTGACTGCTGCACTTGTACCTATGGTCCAAAACTATCCAGATCTTCAAGTCCGATTCAGGCCTGATACAGGCGTGGCCGTCGGTCAAGCAAGCCAAGTGATGGAAGCCATCAGTCGATCGGGTGTTCAAGACATCCGCTGGGCTACCACAGCGTCGGTGATGCCCGGGACTCGAACAAGGTAGCACACGCCATGCACCTTGGGAACTTGCTGATATTCGCAGCCATCGGAAACCCGGTCCCCAATCGAGCTTGGGCTATCTTCCTGGGGTCCTTTCTTGCAGCGGTAGCCATTGGCCTGCTGATCCTTTCATGGACCCGTTGGGGGCAATCGAAACTGCTTTCAAAGTGCATCGCCATCGCGCTGCTAGCCCATATCTGGTTGCTTCTGTATGCCTATGGAACCAGGATCCCTTATGGGGCACAAGGCAGTG
>JAGWZB010000080.1 GCA_018969045.1 Planctomycetota bacterium
CCGTAGGATGCCGGATCGCGACCGTCCAGAGCATAACGATGGTTCAGGTCGATGATCCACTCCAACGCTTGCTCGGGTGATTTGGTCCACTGCAAGATCGATTTCCCCCACGTCATCCGCACGTTATTGTGAAGCTCACCGTGCCGGAGCAAACTGAGTTGGCATGCGTTCCACAGGGCATCGCGGGTTTGACCGCGGGCCAGGGTCTCCCATGAGTAGATCGCTTCGCGTGGGTCATGCATGTGCTGGTGCAAGCTATCAAGCGCCCAGTTTGGCAGAGTGCTGGTGGATCGGTAATCCCCTTTGTAGAAGCAATAGCCGTACGCTAATTCTCGCCAAATAAGAAGCTCGTCTAAGTATTTCTCTGCCTTTTTCTGGTTGGCTTGTCTGGCCAATCGCATCGGAGAGACCATGCCATAGTGAAGGTAAGCGGACATGCGACTGGAAACATCTCCGCACGGATCGTTGCGTTTTGAGGCGTAACGAGCGATTCGGGAATTCAAAAACTCGTCCCATCGCTGATATCCTGCACGAGTTCCACCGATGGTGTCGGCAACGGGAGGCACCATCGGATCGATTTGGCAACGTGAAACCGCTTGGTAGGGATTTTCGTGCTCGCAGTCCAAGGCATCGAAGGGAACCGTCTTGTCAAAAAACCTAGGTGTTTCCGAGGTTTTTGGCCATGCTCGATCCAATCGCTCTCGATAGAGTTTCTTGGTAGCATCGCGAAATGCAAAGGCCCTATCGAAGGCCCTACCGACCAGTTGCATCGGGACAACGCATGCGGTGTCGACGGCCAAGATCGTCAAGTGTTTCAGAAGCGAAAGTCGCTTGAGCCATCGATCGGTGGGCTCGCCTGGAAAGTCGTCGGTGATTAACAGATCGGTCTGTTGGGCAAGCTTTGTCAGCCAGGGAGTATTGTCGGCCCTGGTTTGTAGATGAAAGGCATATCGAATTCCGAGGTTCCGGTAATCGAGTTGCAGGTCTTTGGCTGCCTGGAGCTGGAACACATGATGTCGGTCCGATGAGTAGCGGTAGTCCGAAGAGAGACCTTGATAGACCAGCAAAGGCCGATCGAGTTCGTGGGCCAAAGCGCAAGCTACATCCAGGGCCGGATTTTCGTCGGTGCGTTGGGCATGATGCGTCCAATAGAGGATTGGAGTTTCGTGGCTTGCAGCCACCCGGCTTGATCCGTTGCGGGGCAGGCTGATGGCCCTGGTGCGTTCGAGCAAATGCTCAGGTAGCATCTCAAGCAAACCGATAGGCATGCTCTGTGGAGAATGTTGGTCTTTTGGATACGGGGTCATTCAGGTCGATAGAGCCATCGTCCACAGCTAGGGCACGAGACAGGATGACCTTGCCTGAGCTGGTCGACAACGCGAGGGGGTAGTCCGGTATTGCATCCGCCACAGGATCGATCATCCAGCGGAGCAAACGCCTCTTCGGCGCGAGTCTTCACCAGTGGATGATAGGTTGCTGCAAAGTCCTCGGGCAACTGAGCCTCGGCTTGTTTGAGCTCTCCTTCGACGCGGACCAATTCACCGCCCAGCACGCCGATGCGATCCTGAATTTTGGCCTCTACTTTGCTGGTGTCTTCTTCAATCGTTTTGAGCTCTCCTTCGAGAGCCACCAGCTTGCTCTGTAGTGAATCGATGCTTTCGAGAATTTCGAAAATTTCATCCGACAGGACACTGTTTGCCTGGGTGTCGGCAGCTATTTGGTCTTTGATGGCTTGGTATTCGCGATTGTTTGCCGCCGCATTGAGTTTCCCCTGCCACTCATAGAGTTTGGATTCATACTGCCGCTGCTGAAGTTGCTTGCGATCGGCTTCCATCCGACTTTTTTTGATTTGTTCCTTGCACTGCGTAACCGCATCTCGAGCCGTCTGTGCCTTGGTCTGAGCTGCTTTGATTTGTTTGGGACCACGATCGATTTGACCTCGGATATCCGCTACTTGGAGCAGGATTTCGTGGAGTCTTCGGACAGTCGCATCGGTTACTGGCATCGCTATCAAACTCTCAAAGATGAATTATGGTGCTGACGGAGTCTTGTCTGTAGGCAATGTACCGATAAGCCTTTGAGAAAACCAGGGTTACTGAGGATGCTACAACTCGGTTTTTTTGCTACGATAAATCGCATGTTTTTGAGCTTAAAGCTCACTGTTCCAAGGGAAATTAGGGAGAGCGCAGCGATGCTGATCCGCCGGTCGATGCTGTCTGGAAACTTGCTCATGGCCTGTTTGGTCGCGTTTTGGACGCCAACACTCCTGGCCCAAAGATCGATCCCTCGAACCTCTTGGGATCGGCAATCGGCTTTGGATCCGGGTCCTGAGTTGCCCGGAAAATCCCTCGCCGAGCCGACCCCGACAAGCAGCCAGAGGCCATCGGAGCTATCCAAGCCAAACCCCAGCGACCAAGATTCCAAAGAACAGGTTCCGGCGGATCTTCAAACCCTCTTTGACGGTGCTCAGCAGGCTCGCTCGGTGCTCGAATACAACAGCATCATCCAAAGGTGCAAGAACATCGCCGGAGACAGTACCCGCTTGGTCTCCGAACGAGCTTACGCAAAGAAACTCATCAGTTGGGCTGCGAATCGACGCGGTGAATTGCGGTCCGACATGGCAGGTGAAATGGTCGCGGCTCGCCAATTGGCAGAGGCCGAGAACCTCGACCGTGCAGCCGTGGACGACTTTCGTCTCTCCATCCAAAACGATCCGCTTCGCTGGCGCGCTCACCATAACCTGGGTGTTATCCTCGCGATCGCTGGGGACTTTGAAAACGCTATCGGTTCGTTCAGCAAAACGATCGAGCTGAATCCCAAATTCGTAGAAGCCTTTCACAATCGCGGCGAGATTTACTTTCGTCAAGGGAGTTACCAAGCAGCCATCGAGGATTTCGATAAAGCGATCGCTTTGGACAAAAAGATCGCGGATCTATTTAGCGGACGCGGAAACGCTCGATTCGCCCTCGGGCAAACCGAAGCCGCTTTGGCTGATTACCAATCGGCCATGAGCCTCGCACCCGATTCGGCCAAGGTCGCAACCGAATTTGCCGATACCTGCCAATCCCTCGGACGGTGGAAAGAGGCCGCCGAAGCTTACCAAAAAGCCATCAAGTCCGATCCAAATTATGTCCGCGCCCTTCAAAACGCAGCCTGGATGATGGCAACTTGCCCTGAAGACTTCTATCGAGATCCACAAGCCGCCGGGAAAACGGCACTCAAAGCGATCGATGCTAGCCAAGGGAACCTAAACCCTCATTTGTTGCATGTGCTGGCCATGTCCCAAGCGGCCCAAGGAGATTTCACCAACGCCATCAACACCATCAACCAAGCCATACAACTGACCGACGAAGGTGCATTAAGAAACGAGCTGAGCGATCACCGCGCGATGTTCCAAAAGAAAAAGATGTACCGCCAACCTTCGCTTGCAAATTGACTTCTGGCTGCTGACGTCTATTGAACCAAATACGACTGACTTGGCAGATGGGAACTGGTCACCAATTGCCCACACGCCGCTTGGATGCTTTGCCCAAGCGTTTTTCGGTGCGTGACGAAAATACCAGCGTTGCGTACTTTCGCTATAAATGCATCGACCACCTCGGGTGATGGTGCTCGAAAATCCGGATCCCTCGGGGCATGCGACGTGTCGTTGTAAGGGATCACGTTGACTTCAACGTTTAAACCTTTACAGAACTCAATCAGCAATTGGGCATCTTGTGCAGAGTCATTCACCCCTGCGATCAAGGCGATTTCAAGCCACAGAGTGTCGTTTTGAATGGCGTTGATTTCCTGAATCGCTTGCCAGAGAAGCTTCAAATCTGCCACCGCTTTGGGAACCAACCACCGACGCTTATGAGGCTCAGCGCTATGAAGACTCAGGGCGATACGCAGTCGTGGGAATCGCTTAGCCATCTGGATCATTTTGCCCGGAACACCTGCGCTCGATAGGGTGATCGATCGCAGCGATAGACCAAACCACTTCGGATGGCTCAGCAGCTCGATCGCCTCCTGGACCGCTACGGGATTGTGCAGCGGCTCACCCATCCCCATAAAGACGACGTTCCTAAGAGGCACAGGTTGCTCGGGCTTGGAACTGAACTTTCTGGCTGCCCAGCCGGCCCACAGAAATTGCTCGACGATTTCCCATACCGATAGATTTCTCTGGAAACCCATTTTGCCCGTCGCGCAAAAACGACAAGCCACCGCGCAGCCGACCTGCGTGGAAAGACAAACTGCAAATCGATTCGGTCGAGGTCGCAACAAAACCGTCTCGCAAGCGTCCTGATACTGACCCGAATGCAACTTGAGCTTGAGGGCTTTTTTGTCGTCAGATACCAATTCGTGCTTGACTTGCCATAACCATCCAAAGGGCTCTAACCAAGTGGGATCGGGCTCTTTGAATTGACGCAGCGTGCGCCATAACTGTTTCTTGGAGATCCCTTCGGATAACTCCGATGAAATCTTATCCCAGTTGGTTTCTGCCATCGCTTGTCGGTTGCCCCACTTGAGAAAAGCCCCATTGACAACCCGTGACGTCGGTTTGCCGCTGAACTATAATCGGCATGTCAAATCTCACCACATTCTCTTTGACCACTCATTCATGAGCAAATTATCTGCAATCCTGTTTTACGCAACCATCGGTCTTGCGATCTGTTTTTGCAACAGATCGTCTATAGCGCAGGAACATTCCCATGGAATGACCGCAAGCGGGAATCCGCAAGGGGTTTGGAAGGGCCGATGGCAAAGCCAATCGACCGGACACTCTGGACCGATGCGAGTTGCAATCACTCCGACTAGCCGTGGGACTTACCAAGCTCGATTCACGGGGCGATTTGCGGCGATTATTCCTTTTGCCTATCGAGCAGAACTCGCTGCTCATACGACTCCAGACGGAGCGACCCTTTTGAGTTCTTCGAAAAAGCTAGGCCCTATATTGGGTAGCTACCAGATGCAAACCCAGGTTTCAGGCAACGTGCTATCGGGGGATTTCCAAGCTGCCGGAGATCGCGGATCGATTCAAATGAGACGGATGGATCGATGAGCAAGAGCCATCGGGTTGAGATCCCCGGCCAGCGTGGAAAGATTGCAGGAATCCTAGAGATCCCATCTGCGGAGATTCGCGGTTGGATGCTCTTCTCGCACTGCTTTACCTGCAGCAAGGATCTCAAAGCCATCGTACGAATTTCCAGAGGTTTGGCCGACTGCGGTTGGGGAGTGCTGCGTTACGACTTCAGCGGACTCGGAGGAAGCGATGGAGAGTTTGCGCAGACCAACTTCAGCACCAACTGCGAAGATCTCTTAACTGCATCGAATTTTTTATCGGCCAAGTACCATGCGCCACGGTTTCTCATCGGTCACAGTTTCGGCGGTGCAGCCAGCTTGGCTATGGCCCAACGGCTCCCAAGCGTCTCGGGAGTCATCGCGATTGCGGCTCCAAGCGACACATATCACCTTGCCGATCTGCTTGAAAGGATGGATCCTGCCATCGCGACTCTAGGAGTTGGTACGGTCAACATCGGAGGCCAGAGCCTCCAGATCGATCAACAGATGGTCGAGGACTTTCGCAAACACGATTTGCGAAAATCGGTCCAGGAACTTCAAAAAGCCCTGCTCGTTTTCCATTCTCCAGAGGACGAGACGGTAGGCTTCCATCATGCGATTCGCAATGCAAGATACGATCAGTCCTCCGAAGCTACGCAGGCGGGAAATACCATTCCAAGAACGCTGGTGGCTTTGCCTGGAAGCAATCATTTACTAACCAACTCTCAGCGAGACATCCCCATGATTGTCGCCATCGCTGATGCTTGGTGCACTAGGTTGATTTGATGAACCACCACCGTTCTATCGAGGTACGCCACTCGGTTTGCGCACTGGACTGCCCCGATGCTTGCTCGCTGCATATCCAAGTCCAGGGCAATCAAGTCGTCGGACTCACAGGGGATCCGTCTCATCCGATCACTCGAGGTTTTGCTTGCGTCAAGACGGCTCGATACCCAGAAAGGCAAGAGCAAGCCGATCGCCTTTTGCAACCCATGCGGCGATGCGGAGACAAAGGCCTAGGCAAGTTTGAACCGATCTCGTGGGAAGAAGCCTTGGACGAAATAGCTCATCGCCTGCAGTGCATTCTGGACAAGCACGGCCCCCAATCCGTGTTGCCTTACCACTACGCAGGAACCATGGGGGTGATCCAAGGTGACTCGCCCAGCGCTTTTTTTAGAGCCATGGGAGCGTTGGAACTTGACCAGACGATTTGCGCGACGACCGGTGGCTCGGCTTGGGAAGCCAACTACGGCCCAAACAAGATTGGAACCGATCCTGAGGATTTGATCCATTCGAAATTCATCATCCTTTGGGGGATCAATGTCCTGCGCAGCAACTCGCATCTTGCCCCGATCCTCAAGGAGGCTCGTCGGCGCGGTGCAAAGATCCTGCACATCGATCCCTATCGCAACGAGACCTCTCGTTTTGCCGACGAGCACTGGCAAATCCGCGTCGGTACCGATGCCGCTTTGGCTTTGGCAATAGGGCAGGAGATACTCTCCCAAGGCTGGGAAGATCGAGACTACTTGGATCGGTATGCACAGGGGCTGGATCAGTACCAACAAGCTTGCCAGCAATGGACTCTTCCAAGAGCTTCCGAGTATTGCGATGTGCCGTTAGAGGCTCTCCAAGCCATGGTCCGAAAGTATGCCACAGGCGGTCCTAGTTTTATCAAAGTCGGTTATGGAATGACCAGGAACGAGGGTGGCGGCAATGCATGCAGGGCCATCACACTGCTGCCGGCGCTCATTGGATCCTGGAAGCAACAAGGGGCAGGTGCTGTGCTCTCGACCAGCGGTGGATTTCAACTCAATCGCCGCGAGTTGACCGGTGCTCATCGCACAAGCCCACCGCGCCGACACGTCAACATGAATTGCTTAGCCAGCGAGCTACTGGATCATGCAAAAAACATCCGAGCGTTGATGGTTTACAACAGCAATCCTGCTGCCGTAGCGCCCGATTCTGCGAGAGTTCGCCAAGGCCTATCCAGGGAAGATCTCTTCACTGTGGTGCTTGAGCACTTCCAAACCGACACCGCCGACTACGCCGATTATCTGCTTCCTGCAACAACCTTCCTAGAGCACCCGGATATCTATACTTCGTACGGGCATTACTACCTTCAATATGCCGATGCGGTTGTGCCAGCGCGAGGACAAGCCAAGACCAATCGTTGGATCTTCGATCAGCTTGCAAAACGCATCGGTTTGGATGTTCCTGAACTGTCATGGGATCCCAATACCATCATCGACTATTTGCTCGATTCGGCAAACCCGTGGTTGCAGGGGATCACGCGCGAGCGTCTGCTCACCGAAAAGTCGATCAAATTGCAACTGCCAAAACCGTTTTTGCCTTATTCCCAAGGGAGCCACTTTTCCGATGGCAAGATCAGGTTTTCGCCCGCACCTGAGCAATTGGAGTTTCAGGAGAAGCTTGATCGGGATTACCCGCTTCGATTGATCTCTCCGCCTGGTGCGGTGGTCGTCAATACGACCATGGGAAACGTCCCTAGTATTATCAAATTGGCAGGCGGCGAACCCACCTTGTTGATCCACCCCATCGATGCTCAAGAATATGGGATTAGCGATGGTCAGCGCATTGAAGTTTCAAGCAGGTATGGGACCATCGTTCGCAAAGCCATCGTCACAAGCGACTCCAAACAAGGCGTTGTGATTTCGGTTGGGCAGTGGTGGCCCAAACTGAGTCCAGATCATAAAAGCCTTAACGATTTGACTAGCGAGCGATTGACCGACTTAGGCGGAGGCAGCACTTTTGGAAATGTCGCTGTCGGTATTAGACCTGACACTGGGCCTAAAAGTCTTTAGCGTCGGGCGATCATTCTGAAAACGAAAGCATTGTCAAATTCTTCTTGCTGGAGCGAATGCCGCATTTGAATGTGACGGTTAAGTACCAGGCCGATCTCGGTCGCCGCAATGTTTCCACCTGGAGTGATCTGCTCGTGCCCAAATAGCAATCGATAGTCGCGGTACGTCATCACGTCATTGATGTCTTTGGGCATTTCGATATCCCATGTCCCACCCCCGAGTAGCCCGGAAAGATACAGGCGCCGAGTACTGCTCAATGCGTATTGAATCCTAGGGCGAGGAAAAACCATATCCATCCTCCAACCTGTACCGGATGGTTGGTGCCAAGAGAATCCCATGACGGGCAAGATCTTGTAGTCATCGCGATTCAAATAATCCACACCCAATACCCAGTCCCAACGATCATTTTTGTGAAATACCCCCACGGCATGCCCCAAGGAGCGCACACCTTCACGCGCGCTGTCTTCGAAATCGCTATAAACTCCGAGGCTGTAAGCCAAATCGAAACTGACATGCTCCTGGATTGTCCCTCTGGTTTGATACCCTAGGACGAAATCCCAAAGCCTCGGAGGTAAAGGGACCGAGTTGGGCCCAGAGAGCAAATGCAGGCCGCTGCCAAGGGTGATCCCCGAAGTCTGGGAACCAGCAAGAAAAGGGGTGTTTTCAAAATCCAGCCAGCCGAATTGCTCGCCGTCTCCGGGCATGTAACTGGTTATTGATTCCCCAACGCGGTACTGCTTGTACCGCGGATCCGAACCTATCTGGATCGAATGGTCCTGTTGGACCGCAGCACCATCGATGCGACGAAGCTTATGGGAAGGTATCTTCGATGGGATTTGGTATGCAGAGTCAACCGGTAGAGACTCCAAAGACTCGATCGCAGGAAGTTGCTCGACTGAATGGGGTGTCGCTGGGGTGTAATACCCGGAAAAATCTTGAGCCAATGCCAACTTGATCGTCAGTGCCCAAACAGCAATGCTTGCGAGTTGAATCCAGATTCGCATAACCCAAAACTCATTGTAAATGCACATGCACCCAGGAATACATCGTTGATCGACCTTGTGTCAATCAACGTTCAGTGCATCTTTGATAGTGGGTTAATCTGGCGAACCTGCGAAAACTGGAAAAGAAATCAACGTGACAATGACTCTCGTAAGCGGCGTCGGCACGCAAGCAACACCATGCCTCCTGCGAAAATGGCCATACTGGTTGGTTCAGGCACCGCTGCCGTTGAATTGAAGCCCATAATGTCAAATGCTCGCAAATCAAGGTTGGTTACCACACCCAGTTCGCCAGGAGCGAACGTCGGATCCATGATCCCAAGACCAAGGTTATCGTTCCAGTGGCTTGCTTGACGCCCACTGCCTCCATAAGTCTTCCCTAACGACCAAGCGTTACTGACGGCAACGGTCGTTCCCCCGTCAATCGAAAAGTACTTAGGTCTGGAATCGGCCGTCCAGTCGATGTCGGCTCCTGCCGATTGACTAGCTGCAGAAAAGCGAGTGAAGTCCAACGGAGTGACCCAAGTGTACTGGTCATCAGAGAAGGAGCCTGAGGCATTGATGTCTAGGATATCGACACCACTGAAGAACCCGAGGGAATGACCAATCTCATGGATGGCAATGCCTACAAAGTCAAAAGCTCCGGAGGATATCCCGTTGGTAGGGTCGTAATCGAAAGAATAGGAAGTGCTGAACTCTATGGTTGCGTCCAGCGCAGCATCGTTGCCACTTAGTAGCCCTAGAGCTTTTGCGTTGGCGCGGGTCATCCTTACTGTTGTATTGTTGGCGTCCCCATCATTATCGACATAAGGTGTCGCACTGAGGGCTCCATTAGGACTATTCGAGGTGCGATTGATGTAAATGCTAAATGCACTTCCGCCGGGCAAGTTGCTAGCGAAAAGCGAATCGTCTGCAGTGGTCGCATCGGACACAGCTGCCGCGCGATAACTCGAATAGGAACTGGTCAATGTCTGAGGAGTAGCTCCTCCAAGAATTCCTGGATCGAGTGCTTTCATGCCAATTTGCAGGTTCAAAACAATGTTGTCATTGAACTTGCTGGACCAATAATCTGCGGCGGTTTGAAATCCAGCTCGGGCTTGGGTGCCAACTCCAGCACCGCCTGTATCGATCAAGTTAAAGACCATCCCGGCTCGGCAGTCGGTCAGCCCAGCCATCAAAACCATGGCGGCCATCACTGAGGCAAAAAAACGTGTCAGCATCATTCCCTCCCTGGAACGTTTCCGGTTGAACAAAAATCAACATGCTCAGGAATCAGACAAACGTCTCAATCACACTTGGTTTGCAATTTGTCATAGGGTTCAGAAACGTGTAGACTATCGGCGTCGGTATGTAAAGATCGCTTGGTGGATTGTTTCCCGAGAATTCAGCCATGAACCTAAAAATCGAAGGGATCATCGAGGGCGCTGAGCGAATTCGTCAAAAGATAGCGGTGGAATTGCCGACCCATTCGGGGTTGGCCGGTGCGGTGGAGGAAGTCAATAAAGCCGCTTTGGAAGCCAAAAAAGTTGCTTTGGAAGGGAAGCGTTTCTTTTCGCTCCATCGCTTGCCCGCGTTGTTTTTAGCCTTCGCGCTTCTTGCGTTTTTGTTCTGGGCGTACTGGAACTTCTTTCTGGATCGTTCCATCACGGTTGCGATCCCAAGGCAAGACCATCGAGAAGAAAACCTTCGGTATTTTCGCAAAGCGAAAATGGCAATCCAGCAAGTTGAGACATCCAGCCAAGCCGTCTTGGCAGTGACTACCGGAAAAGCCGATGTCGCATTCATCCAAGCTGGGATCCCAGTCCAGGACCAACTTCGAGTCCTGCAAACGCCCATCTTGGAATATGTCATCTGGATGACTCGCTTGAGTCGACCTATCGACAAACCTATTTTCAATGTGCTCACGAGCATCAAGAACGAAGGGAGTCATGATGTCGCGAAAGACTTCTTCCGAAAATGGAAGTTTCCAAGCGATATCGTATTTCATCATGATTGGGATAAGGTCGTTGCTTCTCCAAGCGAATCGGATTCCAAGTACACGATACCCCAGGAAATCGATGCGGTCTTTGTCGTCGTCAACATTACCGATGAGAAAAACATGGAAACCATCCAAGCATTTCTCGATGCGGGATTTGTAATGCAATCACCTTACATCGGTGCGCATACCAATAAACTCAGGTACACCGAAGAGTTCCTCATGCCCCGAGGCTATATTCGCCAAGCTCCGACGATACCAGTCCAGGAACTCCTGACCTACTCGGTCCCCAATGTCCTGGTCACCAAAACCGATATCAGCGACTCCACCTTGGCCAAACTCTCCCGAATCTTTGAGTCGGACACTCGAAGAATCCAACCGAGTGATTTTGCATTCGACTCCAAAGACGCTAGCGAGGTATTCCAAGGACTCGACGCCTTTCTTGGAATCCTTATCAATATCATCCTGGGATTCATCGCCCTGCTGGGTTTGGAAATGTGGGTCTACCGAAAACGTTTCCACGAATTGAATTCGCTTGTGAGTCTCTTGAGTATGCTCCAAAGCAACAAAGACATCCTTGGCGAAACGGATCCCAACCGCAGATCCGAGAACCTTCAGTATCTGTCGACCGTCAGCGATCTACTGAGCATGATCAGTGCCATCAATGGGTTTTACACCCAAGAGAAATCATCGCTTCTTTTCAACAATCAGTCCGAAGTGATCCACCAGCGATGCGATAATCTCAAACTCAATATTCAGTTAAAGATACTCCACGCTGGAATACATTTGGAACCGCGCAAAGCACCAGGTTCTATCGCAACCCAATAGCAAAAGCCGTCGCGTATTCTTTGCAGTGGGAAATCGAGACTTGAACCTCGCGGATACCAAGCCCTGTAGCGATCTCCAGAGCGCGATTGGCTAGGACCACCGAGGGTGCTCCCGAAGCAAGATTGACGATCTCGACATCGGTCCATTGAATCCCTTTTGCCCACCCGGTACCAAGCACCTTAAGAATTGCTTCCTTGGCAGCCCACCTGCCCGCGTAATGCAACTGAGACATCTTGCGATCGCCGCAATAAGCGATCTCTCGCGGTGTAAAAACCCTTTGCAAAAACTCGTCACCGTGTTTCTGAAGCATTCCACCAATGCGATCGCATTCGATAATGTCAGTGCCAATCCCAACGACCGTTCCAAAACCAAGTCCTTGAGTAGATAAATGGTTATTCATCGAATCATCGCTCCTGACCTCGAACCACTTCCAATCCCGAAGGTAGCATGGCTAAAAGCTGCCGCTGGGAGAGAATCGTTAGCGATTGACCCTGCACACCCCTGGACTCAATATCCATTTTTCGTCGAGACGAGATGCCCGCCAACGCGCGAGCAACTCCAGCCATACCTCCAGTGTCGCCCTGCTCAAGCTGGTCTGAATCGCAAGCATCCGCATCCAACGGCCTGTGATCAATCGTGCCTTGGATAATGTACTGGGTTTGAAGGTTGATCTGGGACTGTACATTGGCCCCAAGCTGACTAAGAAAGGCTACGGAATCCTGACGATCCAGCCCTAAAAGAGTACCGATCAGCACCATGTGCTTACCAGCAATTGGCGAATTATCTGAACAGAGCATCAGGATTTCCTTCGCGATCCCTCGAGATGGAACCTGCCCATGGGACGTCCGTGGCGATCCATCTTTCGCGAAACGCTTGGGTTCATAGCGAACCGGGCTTTCGGCAACCGATTCGATTCTCGATCGACGTACCGTCCTGGGATGTCGGACGCTCTGGCTCCAGACACGGCCTCGCACCAAGCCCAAGCGATCTTCGAGCTCCTCCAAGTTCTGAACTTGAAATTTGCTGGCCGCTTCAATGAGCAAACAGCTAGCCGCCTTGGCGTCTTCCAAGGCATCGTGATGCGCAAAATCGATCGAGAGAAACTCAGCCATCGAAGCCAGTGAATGGGATCGCAGCGCAGGCCAACTTCGCTTGGAGATCAGCCTCGTGCATTGCACATCCATCGGTGGCAATGCGATGTCGTTGGCCAAGCAAGTGTTCATCAACACATTGGCATCAAAACCTGCATTGTGAGCGATCAAGACCGAGCCATCGATCCAATCGAGAACCTCGGACCAAATATCTTCCCATGTCGGTGCGTCCATCACATGCTCTGGAGTAATCCCATGCACCTGAACGCACCTTGGCGAAAAATACAATCGACGCGGACGGATCATCCAACGCTTCTGGCGAATAATTTTCCAAGGCTCAACGATGACAATACCCAATTGGCAAGCGGAATTGGGTTGATGGTTGGCGGTTTCAAAGTCCAGGACGGCAAGCGACTGCATGCTAATTTTCTCGACCCGCTGATCGACATCCAGGAAACAACCGATCTTGGACACTGGTAGGTAATTTACCAGCGTATTCGGAGATTTCATACGCTTCGATCAAAAGCGGTACAGGTCCCCAATCCAAATTCCAAAAACGGGAACCTCTGCCAGCGGTTCGTTCCAGATAAAATCGCTTCATCCAAGTTGCCCAAGCTTTCGGTTCGGTGGGCTTGTCCTGGATCCGCTCGATCCATGGAATCCATTCGAAAAACTGCGACTCATGGCAACCAAGCATTCTCAAAATCCCCTCCAAATGCTCCGTTGCATCGAGCACAAAGTCGGCTCGAAAACCAACCGGACGCGTGAACATGTCGACCATGTAGGCAACCACCGGCTCTTGCTTGGGGACGGCATAACCGGGCGCTATCTTTGGAACCATCACCATATACGAAGCATCCTGGATCGCTTGTCCGACGGCGCGATGATCGGGGTGATAATCCCATGGCCTATGCGTTAACACCAAATCAGGCTCGAATCGACGTATCTCCCGGATAATCGCTTCGCGAACTTGCAAACTGGGCTGTAAAGATCCATCGGGAAAGTCCCAGCAAACGTACTCACAACCTAGAACATCCCCCGACGCTTTCGCTTCGCGGCGCCTACGCGCGACAAGCTGATCGGCGCTTTGCGTGTGGTGGCCCGATTGGCCATTGGTGACACTGATAAGCCGAATTTCGCTGGATCGAGCAGCATGCTCATGCAGCAGTCCCCCGGCAAAGAACTCTGCGTCGTCGGGGTGTGCACCCAAGACCAATACTCGGCAAGCCGACCCAGAGGGCGATGGTTGATGGTTTTGTGTCATCGTTGTTTACTTAAGCGGCGTGTCAATTCGAGCCCAAAACGGGTGCTGTCGGTCGGCTCTTCCAAGCACGTCTTGGAGGATCGTGTCGGTCGACCCATTGATATCATAACGACGCGTCGTCCCCTTGGCATCAATCGTGATCTTCTTGGAGAAATCGACCATGTCCGGACTAAGCCAAATACTGAACTCCTTGGCAGCAGCCTTCTGAATTCTCACGGCATTGTTCTCGCGATTTAAACTGGCTTCGATCTCATACTCGTCCCAACGATCAGGCTCAAGCAGAGGATGTACCAATTTGTCGGGGTTCAGTTGTGTTGTTTCAAACCACCAAAAGAAACGGTCGCCAGCCCGACTGGTGACCACGCTAAATCGATCCGGTGCCACCATGCGTTTTCGGGTCGGAATCTGCATCCATTGAACGATCCTGGGTAATTCCTCTTGAAAATGATCGTGACCCCGCCCGGTATACAAAGTCACCATCGTATCGATTTTTCGATCATCGAGCATGTTATCCCAAGTCGAAGCGTTCAGGTACATTGGATTCTCACCGTCGAACTCCCCATTGACGAAATACGTCGGAATGTGCTTGGCGTTAGGCCAATACTGGATGATGTACTTTTTGGCAATCGCACCGATCATGATCGCACCGGCCCAGATGTCCGGGTGTGCAAACGCCAAATCCCAAGCGGCGTCAGCACCCATGAAATGGCCTGCTACAAAAATCCGATCCGTGTCGATACTGAATCGACGCATCGCATCCCTGAGCGGCCTGAGGATCATCTGATGCTCATTCTCGGTATAGTTGTAGACAGGTTGTTTGGATTCGTTCCACTCGGGGGAAACCACAATGTAACCATTGCGAGAGGGTTCACCATAGCATCGCAACTGGGGATTGGAACGATCTGGAATCGTCCACCAATCCAACGCATCTCCAAATGGAATCTCTTCGCTGGGCAAGGCCAAGACGCACGGGTAC
>JAGWZB010000081.1 GCA_018969045.1 Planctomycetota bacterium
AGCGCCGAAAAAGCCAACCAAGTTCTGGCAAGAACAAGGCCAACCATTCCGCACTCCGACTCGCCGGTCAAATCGCTAAATGCATCCGCGCAAGTCTCGGCGATGGACTTCTTGCCAACTTCGATGTCGTCGGCGTCGAACCGGCCCAAGGCAACAATTTTCTTGTAACCCTCGGGCCCGCTCTGCCTGACTTGGACTACGACCCCTCGCAAGTCCTTCTAGCAGCCAACGATCGAAAGGGATATTTGCGATCAGAAATCGCTTGCTCGATCAACCGCAAACGGGTTCCGAATCTGATCTTTCGCGTCCTTCCCCACACCTTTACACCAAATCGATAAAGGTCCATTCGATCCAGCCCAAAGATCCAATTAGAACCGCCGACGAAAAGATTTATACTTGGACATGCGATCGGCTGTCGGATTCTGCCGCAAGCCAAGTCCAACGTTTGGCGCGACTCGATGATGCGTTCCGAGTGGCTATCATGCCCGATGTGCAACCCGGCGATCGAGCACCCAACGGATGCGTACTAGCCACGACCCTCAGGATCTATCCCGATGCGATCGGCAGAGACATCGGCTGTGGATTCTCAGCCATACGTTTCGATATCCAGCAAGATACAATTAGCCAGTCGATCCTCGTCTCGATTCTAAGCCATCTTGAAAGCTTAGTACCTAGCCTGATGCAACCAAGTCCTCTGGCAGTTGAGGCATTTCCGCAAAGTTGTTCTGCCGAGCAATTGAGCAACTCGGCTCTTGCAAAGCAAGCCAACCGCGAGGGATTTTTGCAACTTGGAACTCTCGGGCGCGGCAACCACTTTATCGAACTCGAGGTCGACCAAGCCGGCTATCTATGGGGCTTGGTTCATTCGGGATCTCGTAGCATGGGCCAAGCGATCACCGATTGGCATTTGAGATACACTCAGCGCGCAGAGATGGACTATTTAGAGCTAGCAACGGACAACGGGCAAGCTTATTTTTCGGACATGCAGTGGGCGATGCGCTATGCGACCGAGAACCGTCTGCGGATGCTCAATCGTCTGGCTGACGCGGTCGAGAATCTTCTGAACGGGAGTCCTATTGAATCGAGCTACATCGACTCGCCACATAATTTCGCAAGGATCGAAAATCATCTTGGCCACGAACTCATCGTGCATCGCAAGAGCGTCAACTCGGCGCGCAACGGAGAAGTAGCGATCATTCCCGGTTCGATGGTAAGCGGAAGTCGAATCGTGGTGGGTAAAGGGAACCCAGAATCGCTGTGCAGCTCATCGCATGGTGCAGGCCGAACCATGAGTCGCTCAGAGGCTTTTGGGAAATTACAAGTCAAGGATTTCAAGGCGATCATGGGCTCGATCGTCTATCCCAAAGAGCATGCTCGTCGGTTGCTTGACGAATCGCCGACAGTCTACCGAAGCCTTAGCCAAGTCATGCAAGCCCAACACGATTTGGTTTCGACCCGAGACACACTTCGGACAATTCTTTGCTACAAGACCTCCTAAGACGACCGGATGAAATCGCTGTTGGTGTCGTAGAACGCATCAATCGCGACCGCATGGGCGATAAACTTGTAGGTTGAACTGCAAGATGGTGCCATTTGACCCTAGAGCGACACGCCGTATGCTTCGGTAAACGCATCAGCAGCGTAGGCGTTCGCCGCATACGCGAATCCTTTGTCGCCCCACGTGGTACCCCAACTATTTCTGATGATGAATCGGTCTTTAGTGTATCCCACAATCGCAACTGCGTGTCCGCCCCTGGTGGTAAGAGGTTGGTATGAATCCAATTTTCCGCCATTTGCAGACGCGTTGTCCCACGTTGCATCGACATTAAGTCGTGTCAGAATCGGACCATTGTTGGCAATCCATGTCCGCCAGTCAGTAAGGTTTCGGCCAAGATTGAAGTAGCTGGCAATTTTGCGTTGCGCCGCTAACGCATAAAGCGAGTTGGTGGAACCTTGGTAAAGCGTACCAGATGTAAAAGGGAGAACGGCATCCAGCACGATGCCAAAATTCCGACAGATATCGAGCGCAGCCTTCAGGCTCGTGCCTTCCGACTCGATAAACGTCGTTGGGCGCGTAACGAAAACGTCTGTCTCCTTTGATGCCATCCAAACATAGCGCATCGACAATAGCTCGGACTGCGTAATACGATTCGCCTTCACCATGTGCCAGCGCAACACTGAATCCGCAGATGCAAATCCAACGCATGCTCCAGTGGAGCCCTGATTCTGTATCGTCCACCAAGATTCCCGTAGGTCTTTAGTTGGCGGGATTGAAGCGGCTGCCAAGATTCCGGCACCTGCGGCATCACCGAATGTCCAGTCGCGTTCAGTATCCTGCGAGGGAATGCAATTGAGGATGAATTGCTGGACAGATGATGGCTTGGTAGCTGTTCGTCCGGCTGTGGTACGACGTGTTGGTTTCTTCTTTGCCATGTTGTTGTTCTTTGTTGTTCAATGCCCTAACCATTTTAAACCAGCGGCACAGCACGATGCCGTTTCCGCTGCGTTGGACAAGCCTCATGTTTCGAAACACTGCTTACCAAGTAGGCTGCAAGCCCTCCGCCTGCAGTTACTACTAAAAGCGATTCCAAAAAGAACAATCGATCAAGATTCCAGTTTTTTTATCAAAATCATTACGAAATCGAGTTCTGGCTGATCGGTAAGCGTGCAAGTTGAGTTAAGCGACCACTTCCGTGCGATCCTTGGGTGTCTGCTTGAGCAAGATTGGACGACTCCGAGACTTGTTCAGATGGTAATAAGCTCGCATGGTCACTTGCTTGGAAGTGCCGACAGAGCTGGACTCTGTTGACGGCGAGCATCAATCAAGTTACTTTTCAGTTGCTTTAGCCTGTGGCCATGACTCGAGGAATCGCACGAATGCGCCACAGGGGAGCACGAGTTAGATCGACCGCTAGGTTAGAGGCGATGGAGCGAAACTAGTGGTTGTATCGCTTGCAATTTTCGCCAGAAAAAGTCTTTTGCGAGAAATCGGAATTCTACCATGTTACTTCGTTTTGTGGGTGTCGCTCTGTGCCTTAGCTTGCTATTTTCTCGCAGTTCTTATGCGGTGGCCGAAGACGAAGCTCAGGCAGTCAAGTATCAAAGGATCGGATTGCAAGAGTTTAAAAATTTCCTGGTCGGCTGGGATGAGTCTAGCCAACCGCAGCGCTTCGCGCTGATCAGGTCGGCCTCAGAGTACGATCAATTGTTCCAACCTGTTGCCGTCAATGGTACTCGAGGTCCATTTGCTCCCTCTCCCAAATCGTATGAGAAAGAACAAATCTTGCTGGTAGGCCGAGAGATGCCGGCACCAACCAACATGGAAAGCGTTTTTGAAATCGAATCGCTGCAAGAGAAAGGCACCATGTTGGTTTTGAAGTATCGCTACAAGGCACCCAAACCGGCGAGTTATAATGTACGCCATTACGTCGCTATCCGGCTCCCTGCCAAAGCCTATGAACGGGTGGTCTTTGTTGAGAACGGCAAGGAGGTCGGAGAACTCCAAGTGGGTAAGGGGCAGTGGGTCAAACCAGAGCCTAAGAAGGAATAGAAATGGGCTATTTTGATTCGGGTTCGGGGCCAAATCGCCGAAAAACTTTACCGCTGCTAGGATTGCGGCCTTACGTGTAGCAAATGAAAATAACCTCTCGATTTTTCGAATCACTATTCACCACCACAAGCGATCCTTCTTGTTCTAGTTGGCATGGTTGCAATCCTGTTCATTCACTTCCTCGGTAGCGCTCTTTTCCTACGACGCTTACCCAAGAGTACAAGCGATAAGTCCGCTTTCTCTCCCTACCGAAACAACTTGATTTTCTTCGGACTGGCCATAGCGATCGCATTGGATGCTTTCATCTTGTTGATAATTTAATCCCACTGTTCCGCCGATTGACATCCTTGTGCACCAGCGGGGCACAAGGAATCCTGTCGCATGACGCAAGGATCTTGCGAATACAGACACTGCATATCATTGAAAAGTCCATTTGCCATCGACGCGTCGAAAGGTGAAATCGATGTTCGTGAACGTAACTTCCTGCTTGTCCTGCGAGTACGTCGCAAAATCCCAGTCAAGCGATTCCATCGCTTCCCGCAACCTTTTGGGCTTTCCTTGCCTCTTAAAGCGCTCGATGGTCTCAGTTCGTTCGGTCTCGTCCGCGAAAATTTTCTTCTGGATTTCTTGGGAAATGAACTCTTCGAGCAATTCTCGGATCTTGCCTTGATCGACCAAATCAATGATGCGAGCAGCAGCCACTTGAATTTCCTTCTTGATCTCCGGAGGAATCTTAGTGAAATTCCGATTCGGATCGCTGGATTTAGGTAGCCATCCTTTATCTTTCTTGATCACATCACGAATGTTGTTGGTGGTCTTGACAGCAGTACCCCATTGGCGGTCACTACCTTGGAATATCGATTCGATGACAATCGTTTTATCTTCCTGAAATAGGATGTCCGTGACGCAGCTCGACCAAGTAATTCCAGGGGATTCAAATTCAATTCTGCATGATGACTCTTTCGGATCACTGGATCCCCCTTGAATTGGAGTTTCACGTCCCTTAAGTTCCACGATCAGTTTCTTAATTCTCTCTTCCGTCGATCTCACAAAGTCTGCCCTTTCTTCGGGTTTCAGGGAGCGTTCGACCGTCACGCTCGCACGGCCGATTATTTTGGGATCGGACTTGATTCCAGGATTCTTCACAACAATGCGCAGTGGCGACTGCGATTCAACGCCCCAGGGATTTTCAGGTCCAAAATCCGGAACACTGCCATAATTGGGGACCTGAAAACGTTTGACACCCGGCTCTGGTGCTGGAGCGGGCGCAAGCTCGTTGCTGGGTACTTCATCCATGGACGATTCTGACTCGATTGTCTCGGCGGAAAGTTGCTTGAGATAAGCAGTATCTGTTGCCGAAAGCTTATCAATCGGAACCTTGACGACCTTACCGTTATCCACTCGCTTGATTTGGATGGAATCCGAGGACCTTTCAATTAGGGTGGCTTGTACCTTGAACTCTCCATCGCTACTGGTCCACAAGCGTGGTCCGTTGGTTGGAGCAGAAGCGATATTCTTCGAGTTTAGAGGAGAATCCAAGGCAACGCGGAATCCATGGAAAGAACTTTTGAACGTGGGCTCGAACCTACCGCGTTTCGCAGACCTGCAAC
The DNA here is from genome assembly GCA_018969045.1 of Planctomycetota bacterium. Taxonomy (GTDB): domain Bacteria; phylum Planctomycetota; class Planctomycetia; order Pirellulales; family Pirellulaceae; genus JBKCUI01. Next base: position 5,161 of record JAGWZB010000081.1, read on the forward strand.
CGGTAAGCGTTTCGCCGCAACTGCCACCACGAAATACTCGCTCTATGCCATCTTTAGGTCCGATGGGATCAGTAATCCTCGAACTTGGGTATTCACTGTAGAAATCGTTGCACCATTCCCACACGTTACCATGCATGTCGTACAAACCCCACGCATTGCGATTCTTGGATCCTACAGGTCGAGTTTGACCGCCACTGTTGAAGCTAAACCAAACCTGGTTTTCGCCAGTTTGGGAGAGATCCCCAAAATTTAAAGCGGTCTTCCTTCCAGCACGGCATGCGTATTCCCATTCTGCTTCGGTCGGCAAGCGATAAACACGTCCAGCTTTGACTTCCTCCGGCAATTCCGACAAACGCTTACAAAAAGCAACCGCATCGATCCAAGAAACCTGCTCGACGGGATGATTAGCAATCTCCTTTTCATTCTCAACTTTTCGGCCCTGAAAAAAACTAGGATTACTTTCCATAACTTTCATGTACTGTGATTGCGTGACCTCATGCACCCCCATGTAGAAGTTCTTGCTGATCACAACCTCATGTTGCGACTCCCTTTCATCACGCCCTTGCTCGCTCATGGGCGACCCCATCATGAATTTACCCTTAGGGATTCGCACCAGCTTCATACCGATGGTGTTGGTAATCTCTCTTGAAGACTGACCTCGACAGACATCCAACGATATCACCATGCAGAGGAACAAAGCAAGGACCTGCGTACTATTGTTTGATTTCATAACTGGTCTACTATCGGCTTGTTATTTACTTCTGTTGTCGAGAAAGTATGGTTCATGGTTTTTATGCGATCGTAGTATCAGTGATACCTAGCCTCCAGTCAATAATACCGGAAAAATACTGCTGAAACACGTTGAAGTTCCAAACACACTGCAGAAAGTATCTGGTCGCTTGCGTAACCGGGGGGTCCATTTGATTTTCCAGTTTTCGTCCGGTTTATGAAGTTCGCTCCGCTCTAGCTCATCGGGACTTTACGGGTTATCATCCGAGGCTCATTACCCCGAGATTCTCGCGGGAATTGAGTGCAAAGGAAAGAGTTTGGGACGGCTGTCGCACGGTGACGGGATCGACCTTGTTGACAAGATTGACTGGATTGACAACGGACAAGATTGACCAAGTTGACGTTGTTGACGGCTAAACCCCTTTGAGGCAATCTCGTCAATGCGGTCCGCAGTCAATCCAGTCACCGTCTTCAATGGGGTCAATACCGTTCAAACCCCTACTCCACCTCAGATGGTACACTGGATCGTGCGTCGATAGATTACGACCTGCAAACTCTGAGTTTTCCTTGAGAGGATGATCCATGCCGATCACGCCATGAATTATTTCCAAAGTCCTCGTTTTGATGCTGGTAGTTTTCGTGGATCAATTGCAAGCCCAGTCGCCCAAAGAGATCACCAACAGCATCGGCATGAAACTGGTGCTGATACCCAAGGGGACATTCATGATGGGCTCGCCTGAGAACGAGGAGGGCCGTAATGAAGACGAAACCCAACACGAAGTGACGATCAGTAAGGACTACTACCTTGGTGTGCATGAAGTCACGCAGGCACAGTACGAAAAGGTGACGGGTGCCAACCCGAGTTACTTCCAAGGTGACGAGATTAAAGGAAGCAGTTCCAATCACCCGGTCAATGATGTTTCGTGGGACAAGGCAGTCGAGTTCTGTAAGAAGCTTTCGGACTTGCCTAAGGAGAAGGCTGCAGGTCGCATGTATCGACTGCCGACCGAGGTGGCGAAATCCCCGTGCAGGATGCCTTCAAACTTCGTTAGCTATGAGACCGTAGATTCCACTTGCCGGTGAACCAAAACATCCGGTTACGACAAGTCTTGAACCAGCTTCGCGCTTCTTGGCGGTCTCTGAATTTTTGTTTGGTTTCGATTTAGCCATTGGATCGCTCTTTCTGTGAAGTAAGTTCCTCGACAATTTTTTCGATTCCGTTTGTTCGGAAACGAATGTCCACGTTGTTCTCTGATACCGTAACGGTCTTTCGTACCGGATAACGAACGCCGCGGCTGTGGGTATCAACAGCAAGATCATGTAGATCAAACGCAGAGCCAAGGGCTGTCGCAACATCGAAAATTTTAAAACAGCCGACATGTTCGACCTTGGCGGGCTAGATCTCTGCCCAAGTTAATGCCAGATGGACCAAAAATCATGTGTACTGTCTTGCCCCAGCCAAACTCCATGTTATGATGAAACTTTCAAGATCTCTTTTCGAATTCCAGCGGTTTTTCGCGAATCCCCGGCAAATTGCACAAAATGCATCGGATGGCCTCTACGTTCGAATCAGCCTTAGCTCCCAGGAGATGGGTGGCTTGGTTGTTCGTATTGGCGATTTTCAACATATTTTCGAGCATTGCGACAGCAGGTTGCGGATCAGCAACGCGGCATATGATATGGCGGAATTCGAACAACGCTGAGTTGATCCGCATGGATTGTAGTGTTTTCATCCCTTCCTCGGATTCCAAGTGGCAATCACATGGGATGTCGATTGGTCGCGCCGATACCGAGATTCAAGGCGATCGACCGCTTTGCATTTTTCGCTGTAAAGATGAGCGTCAAGTAGCGATCCCACTGGCGCCGGCCGGTGTTGAGTCTCCCCAGCCTCCTGTTTGTCTACTTGCGAGTCACAGGTTTACTTCTGAAGATCTCTCTTTGGCGCAGTCTTTTATCGATCTTTCAAATCTCTACCTGAATGCATCTTTGCATTCGTTGGACAGGCCCCCTCGGTCGAATTGCGGCTAGAGGATTCTCTTTGTTGTTTTGGGGGATTCTCTGAATTGTCAGCGCTAACATCTATGCATTCCTCAATGCCTTGGGGGATCTTAGCGTTGTTATGCATCGCTGACGATTTCATTTGTGACCGCCAGTACCGCTAAACCTGAAATAGTTGCTTTCTAAACCTACATCGCGTTTAGTGAGTTGGCCTATTCCTTTTTATTTCCACGATCAATCATTGAAAGATTTATTATGAATTACAGAAAATTCACCGCTTTCCATACGCGCCAATCGAAAGGGTTTACACTCGTTGAACTCCTTGTGGTCATCGCGATCATCGGCATCTTAGTCGGGTTGTTGCTACCCGCCGTTCAAGCGGCCCGAGAGGCAGCTAGGCGGATTCAATGCAGCAATAATCTCAAACAGATATCGCTGGCTTTGCAGAACTATCACAGCGCATTGAAGACGTTCCCATTTGGAAGCGGCGGTACGACTCCTCCGTCAGGGAGTCCTGGTTATTCAGCCGTTAGCTTGCTGCTCCCGTATATGGAGCAGCAACCGCTTCACGCGCGAATCAACTTCTCCCTGCCGTTAACCCATGTGGATAATGCAGAGGCCCGACTAACACGTGGGGCGACTTTTCTTTGTCCTTCCGATCGAGACAACCCACAACCACAAATGGGTGGAGCGATCAATTACATGGGCAATAAAGGCTCTATGCATTTCTGGAATGATCCTTTGCAAAACGGGATCTTTATAGGTCGGGTGCCTTTCAAAATGAAAGATATTACCGATGGACTGAGCAATACCGCCGCATTCTCAGAGCGATTGCTCGCCGATGGTAACAACGGCGTTGTCGATCGACGTGCAGATGTGTTTTTGGCATTTGGTGATCCAGCTACGCCCGATGAGGCGATCACCATGTGCGATGCGGTAAACATCAGTAATTTGATGCATCAGTTCCCTATCTTTATGGGGGCTCCTTGGATGAACGGTCAACATACGTATCTACATGTCGATACTCCAAATCGACGCTCATGCGGTTTCTTTCCGACCAAGGCAAGTATGCCAGCGACGAGCAATCATAACGCTGGCGTCAACATGTCTTTGTGCGACGGCTCTGTTAGGTATGTAACCGATTCGGTGGACTTGAGAGTTTGGCGAGGGCTTGGATCCCGTAACCTTGCTGAAATCCCAACCGATGACTACTAGGAGACTGCATTGATGATTCATATCGATAAGCGTTTGGTTGGGTCTCATCCAAACGCTTCTGCGGAAAACATCCGCAGAATGGTTTTAGTAACAACACTGCTTGTGTTCATCTCGTTTTTCATGGGCTGCGGTGGTTATTCGGCGAAAGCAAATCGAGTCGATCCGGATCTAGCGAGAGTGACATTGACCAAAGTGCTCGATGGATGGAAGCAAGGACTTTCCTGCACAAATTGGGAAAAAGACAAGCAACCTATAACGGTTCAGGATTTAGACTGGCTCAATGGAGTCAAGCTAGAGTCCTATCAAATGCTTGGTGCGGACGAAGCAATCGACGCAAACCTGCATTGCTCAGTCAAGCTTATTCTAAAGTTCAAAGATCAATCCACGCATGAAATCCAAGTGACCTACATCGTTAGCACCAAACCGGCGTTAACTGTGTTCCGCTCGATCGGGCCCTAATGGCTCGAAAAACGATATCCTCTCCCATCAACTAACTCTGGAAACAACAAGTTAATCCATCATGAAATCTCGATTTTGGCTCTCAACGGCCTATCTTTGGTTGACGTTTATTGCTTGCGTCCGAGCACAACCGCCAGAGAAGCCCTCTGATCAATCAACTCCAAGTCTACAGGAGTTGAGCTCCTTCTTGGAACAGGTTTACTCCGGTTCCGAGCCACCCGAGGGGGCGAGGATGCTTTTGTCCATCCTTCAGGGTTCACAGATGGGACCTGGAGGAGGTTGGTTCGGTCCAGCACAAACCAAATACGATTTTGGTTGGCTCAGTAAGAACTGTAAGCTCGAGGGAGTTAGCGAAATTTCTAAGGAGAATTTCCCGGCCTCCGAGGCGCTTTTCCGCGTTTTGGATCGCGATCGCGATGGACTTATCCAACCGATGGATCTTGATTGGTCTCCAAAAAATCCAATGGTTGAACAAGCCTATCAACTCAATCGGATTTTCCGACGTATCGATAGCAAAGGATCAGGTGCTATCAGTCGCGAGCAGTGGCTTGCATTTTTCGAAAAAGCTTCGCAAGGTAGCGATATCCTAACGTCCGAAGACTTCTCCGGAACACTGCTCGCTGGATTCTCGGGCTCATTCATGCCCGGAGATCGACCAGATCCGAGTCAACTGGTTCGTGGACTCTTTGCCGGCGAGATAGGATCCATGTTCGAAGGACCCAAAATAGGCCAGCAAGCTCCTTGGTTCAAACTGCGTAAAGCCCAGGGGCAAGGTTCGATCGAGCTATCGAGTTTGATCGGTGACAAACCGGTTGTGTTGGTTTTCGGCAATTTTACTTGCGGACCATTTCGCTCTTTCTATCCTGCAGTAGATCGCCTTTATTAGAAATACAAAGACCGTGCGAATTTTCTCATGGTTTACGTACGTGAAGCTCACCCGAGCGATGGATGGAAAATGGAATCCAATACCAAGGTTGGTGTTGAGGTTGCACAACCTCAGACTTTCGAACAAAGGTCGCAAGTCGCTAACGCGTTTTGCACAAAGCTCAATCCGAACATCCCTGTGGTGATCGACGAACTTAGCGATCCAGTTGGTCATGCGTATAGTGGGATGCCGGCACGATTGTACGTGATTGATCGGCAAGGCAAGGTAGCATTCAAGAGTGGCCGAGGTCCGTTCGGTTTTAGCCCACCGGAGCTGGAGCAAGCCCTCGCCATGAGTTTAATGGATCAACAAACCACGGTTCCATCGGGTACCACGAGCGTAACATCGCCCACACTCGTCCCGATGGATACCGAGGAGGCTTGGAAGTTGCTTCCTAAGACGCTCGAAGGTAAACAAGGTCCTCTTCCGAAATGGGCCAGAGTGATGGTAAGGCATCTGCCCCGCACGACGGCAGCTATGTTGCAATTGGATTATGCCCAGCGAACCAAAAGTCCTCTAGAGCCTTTACTGCGAGCCAAAATGCGGTTTGTCATTGCTCAATCGAATCGCTGTGAATACGGCAAAGCGATCGCACTTGCGGACATCTTATCTGCTGGCGGAAGTCTCGATGATGCGAAACGAATAGCTCTAGGATCCAGTGCGTGGTCTGATGAGGAAAAAGAGGCTCTGCGTTTTGCTGAGGAACTCACATTAAACGCCTCTCTGATGGACGATGCCCATTTCGAATCCTTGAGAACTCGGTACGGAGATAACGGTGTCGCAGCGATGGTCCTTTTGGGTGCCTATGGGAATTTCCAGGATCGAGTCGTTGCTGGGCTGGGGGTCCTACCTGACTCCGATGAGCCGACGAGACCGCTGGATATTCGATTCGTTCCAGAGGCTTTTCAAACCCAGCCGATTTTCCCGGAAAGCAAGCCTCATGAGAATCTCTTGGCCGACGGCCTAGATATTGTCAAGGACGATGGTGATTGGAGTTCGATTAGCTATGAACAACACTCGGATCGACTTGAGGCGCAGAAGAAACGCAAGCAACGACTACCTACACCCAGTTGGGAGGAGGTTTCTAAGAAACTCCCTCCATCTCTTACTGCGCGACCAACACGAATCGTTTGGAATCTAGTGTGTATGGGCTATGTGCCCGAGTTGGCTGCACCTTGGTCGATGACCACTCGGACGATGTGGGCTGAGGCACCGCAGGATCGTGTATTTGAAGAGCTATTGTTCTGGGTTCAGACTCGTTCGATTCAATGCAACTATTGCATGGGCCATTGTGAGATGCTATTAGAAGTCGCCGGCCTATCGCCCAGCGAAATCTCTGAACGGCTTAAGGTTCTCGCATCGAATGATTGGTCGCCATTTAGCGAAAAGGAACAAGTAGCTTTTGCCTACGCACGAAAACTTACCCTAACCCCCTGGGAGCTTACTCCCCAGGATTATCAAGCGTTGGAAAGACACTTGGGTAAGAAAGAAGCACTTGCAACTTTCTTCTGGTTATGCCGCGGACTCTACATGACACGAGTCTCTGACGGTTTTCAGCTACAGCTCGAATCCGATAACGTCTTTGCAGACTTTGCAACCTCTACCAACTCCTCCAAGAAATAAATACAAGGACGAAACCACAATGCGATATCAGATCTTTCCCCTTATGACTCAGCTTTCTGCGGTCGCCCTGATCGCAATGGCAACACTATTCTCGCATTCCATTTCCGCCGCGGACGACGCAACGACTCAAACGGGCTGGCCTGCACCGCCGAGTAGCGAAGAATGTTGGAAAACGCTTCCCGCTTCCATAGATGGTCAAACACCCGAGCTTCCAACGTGGATTCGAATGATCGCGCGCGAGATGCCCAAGACGGCTGCCGCCTTCCTGGAACTCGATTATGCACAACGAGCTGCCGGTCCTGTCGACCCCAAGCTTCGAGCAGCTATTCGGTGGGTGGCCGCGAACGCGAACGGCTGTGAATACACCAAACAAATTGCAACCGCTGATGCACTTCGTGCCGGGGTCAGCGAAGAACAATGGAAATCGCTCACCGACGGCGATCGAAAACTCTGGAGCGACCGCGATCGAGCAGCATTCGATTTTGCTCTTGGTATGACCGTGAATTCGGACGGAGTCACCGACGAACAATTTGCTTCACTAGTGAAGGAATTTGATGATCGAACGGTAGCCGCCTTTGTTCTGCACATGGCGTACGCTAATTTTCAAGACCGCCTGATTCTGTGTCTTGGCCTTGAAGCCCAAAAGTCTAGCCCGTTACCGCCAGTTCCAGTTCGTTTCTCGCCCGAATCGTTAACGCAAAAAACTGTTGCTCCTCCAGCCAATCCACCGCCGCAAATTGGTAACCCCGATGCAACTCCGCAGGATATCATCGCGGATAATGAGCCGCACACTTGGTTGCCCTATGAAAAGCTACAAGAGCGATTGCAAACCCAACGTGTTCGCAAAACGCGATTACGCGTGCCCGATTGGCAAGAGTTTGCAGATAAACTCCCGACGGGACTGATGCCGATGGCAAGCGATATCGTCTGGTATAAGATCGCCTTTGGCTATGCTCACGAGTTGGCAGTTCCCTTCGAGATCTATATGCGAACTGCTGGGAGCGAAATTGCAACCAATTGGGATCGACCCTTTGGCAACTCTCTTTTTTGGATGGTCACCGATGCGGTCAAGTGCCCTTACTGTATGGGGCACTGCGAAATGAATTGGGAAGTAGCTGGGTTTGATCGTCAGAAAATCGCCGACATCAGTCAAAAACTTGCTGGCAATAATTGGTCCAGCTTCAGCGCTGCCGAACAAAAGGCTCTTGACTTCGCGCGAAAGCTCACCCCCTCGCCAGCATCGATTTCCAAATCAGATATCGATGCACTACGACAAGGCTTCGGAGACCAACGAGCATTCTTCATCACTGTCAACACTTGCCGCTACAACTACATGACACGTATCAGCAACGGCTTTCAGTTAACTCTCGAGGCTGGGAATCCGTTCTACCAATACTACAACATGTCTCCTCCCAAACCGGCTGAAATTGCAGTGGTTCCGCGTCCCACTCCTCTTAGTCGAGTTCAAATGAAGAAGCTCCTTGAGGATATGAAGAACCGACGCGAACGAATTGCCCTGCCGGCACTCACCGAAGAAGAGAAAGCTCAAGCTGATCCTCGTGCAACTTCGTATGAATCGCGTATCTCCAAACTTTTTCTTCCTAGCTCGTCTGGGGCGCGGGGTTATCTCAACTTCAGTGGCTCGCCGAATCGTACACCTCGCCCAGGTGATAATCGTCCCACGCAGGAACCAGATCCGGCGGTCACACTCGACTACGGATTTAAAACACGACTGTTTTGGATTGCTTCGCGCGTCAACAACTGCCAGTACTGTTTGGGACATCAAGAATCAAAACTCCTGGCTGTTGGTATGGACGATGACTTGATCGCAGCACTCGACCTTGATTGGTCCAAATTTCCTGAGTCCGAACAAGCAGCCTTTGCGTTTGCACGTCGACTCACACGTGAACCTCACTTGCTTTCAGATGCAGACATTGACGCTTGTAGAAAACACTACACCGACGTGCAAATCCTGGAAATGGCGCTCTCGGTCGCAGGAAATAATGCGATCAACCGTTGGAAAGAAGGGGCAGGGGTCCCTCAGTCTAGAACTGGTGGTAGTTTCGGTTCCACCAACACAGAAGAACACTCCTATCTAACTGATACGAATCCTGAGTTGGCAAACAAGAATTCTAAGTTACTGAGTGTTACTTCCAGTGCTGCGTCCGCCGTTGTATCCACTCAACGCGATTCGAACGCCCTGAAAACGTTACCTTCAGTGGAACAAGGACTCAGCTCAGTGCAAAACCGGTCTGCTAGACTTCCTATCAAGTCGAACGAAGAAACACGCAAGCTATTCTCCGATTTGGATGTACCTGAGATTACTCCTAATTGGATGCGAGCTCTTGCTAACTTTCCCATAGCAGGGAAACGCCAGGTTGCTGCGTTCCTTTCGGCTGAACGGGATCTTGATCTAAGTCCCCTAACAGGTGCTCGACTCGCATGGGTAATTGCACGACAGAACGGGGCTTGGTACTCGCTGACTGAAGCAAATGCACGCTTGGTTGCCCTAGGTCAGACGCCTGAGCAAATTCTGGAATTGGATAGCTTTGAAACGACTAAGAGTGTAGCAACTCTCACTGCAAGAGATCGCGCTTTATTGACCGTGGCAAAGAACCTTGCGGCGTCACCAGTAGTGCTGACCGACCAAGAGGCTCAACAGGCGATCGATGTGGCTAGCCCAAGAGAGTTCATTCAGACTGTTCATTACACCGCGATGCGATCGCTGTTTGATCGTTTTACTGAAGCTTGTTATTTGCCTGCAGACCAGGATTAAGCGGAGCCAATCAAGAATCTGCGTGAAGCGATAACACCGGCAATCACACAAGTTATCGAGCGGCGGTCGAATTCCTAACATATAGGATTCGACTGCTT
>JAGWZB010000532.1 GCA_018969045.1 Planctomycetota bacterium
ACGCGCTGAGAAATTGCTTTCCGAACAGAAATTCGACGAAGCTTGGACCACCGCGAAAGAACTCCTTGTTCAAGAACCCAATTCGGTACCAGCTCTGTTTATCGCCAGCCAAATCATGGCAGCGCGCAACAACCTAGCCGGAGCAATTCAACTGATCTCCAAGATCGATCCGTCGGATCCGAACCTTGGCCCTGCGGCCACGGGCCAACTCTCCGAGTGGCTCGCCACCAGCGGAGATCTGCCCAGTGCCGAAGCGAAACTCAGAGGCTTGCTCAAGCAATATCCGACCGCAACGCCCGCACTGCGATTGCTGGCTGCAATTCTCCACGCCCAAGGTCGAAGATGGGATGCGGGCAAAGTCCTCGATCGCATCGTCCGCTTAGGTGACTTCAAAACACCCGACTTGATGAGTCTGGTCGATCTTCGCGATCCCAGCGACGAAGAGGAACTACGGCAAGCTTTTGCACGGTTTGCGCCCTCGGACCCCATGAGTCGTCTGGGTGAAATTCGCCTCTTACTCTATGCCGATCGATGGAATGATTGCATCGATCAACTCACAGAGTTCAACAAATCGCACCCGGGACAACTCGAGCCATGGATTTGGTACGGCGAAGCCCTCCTGGAAACCGGAAAAGCCCAAAGTTTACCCGCCTGGTTTAAAACAGCACCCGAGGGACATACCAAGCATCCAGAATATTGGTACATCGCAGGTCGCTACTGGATGATGCAAGCCCGATGGGAACAAGCCGCTCGCTGTTTTGGCGAAGCTATCGAGTTGGATCGTCGCCACTTGGGCGCGATGCAATCGCTCTCGGAATGCTTGGTTGAAATGAAAGAACTTGGAAAAGCCAACGAAGTCCGCGAACTCACGGGAAAATTGGTGCGAATCAAAGACCTTACTAACCAAATCCAACGAGGACTAACCAAAGACGAAGCCTATTTCGAAATCGCAAAACTTTATGAACAACTCGGCGACCACGTCTTGGCATTCGGATGGGAAGCCATCGCAATGGTTCAAACCAAACAGCCAATTCCTCCACGCTTGGTCGCTTTGCAAAAAGAGCTTCAAGCCGGCAAAGCCACCGTCTCGCCGATCCTAGAAAAACTCCCGGTTAAATCCTGGCCGCTTCCAGATAATCAAACCCCAACGTTGCCAGAATCCAATCTCGAAAATCAAACTATCGCCACCGATTCTACTGGCTCCATTAGCCTAGACGACGTGGCCGAATCGATGGGACTCAAAGCCCAATATGACAATGGTTCCAAAGGCAGTAGGCATTGGACCACCCTCGAAGGCCTCGGCGGAGGAGTCTCGGCCATCGATTTTGACAAAGATGGTTGGCCGGATCTTTTTTATTCGCAAGCGGGTGATTCCCCCTTGAGCCAACCTGCCTCGTATTTGCCCAAGCAGTTGTATCGTTCGCTACAGGGTCAGAGTTTCAAATCTGTTGAACAGTCCGCACGCATCGCAGATCTGGGGTACGGCCAGGGAACCGGTGTCGCAGATCTGGACCAAGACGGCCTGGACGATCTGCTGGTGGCTAACATTGGACAGATTCGTTGGTATCGAAACCAAGGGGACGGAACCTTTGAAAATGTGCCCTTGCCCCAAGCCGATACTCCATCGATCTGGAATAGCGCGATCCAAGCGGCCGATCTCAACGGAGATAGCCTCCCAGATATCGTCCAATGCGCCTACATCGATGGAGACGAATTCTTGACCCGCAAGTGTCCAACGCCATCGAGCCCTGAATCGGTATTTTGCCATCCCAAACGATTCACACCAGGAAAGACCCGGATCCTTTGGAATCAAGGGGATGGCAACTGGACGCTTGCGGATCCTCATTTGCTTGAGTCCCTCGTCGATGGATATGCACTGGGCGCTTTGATCACCAATTTGGATCAATTCGCTGGCAACGATGTTTTCATAGCCAATGACGTTTCCCCGAACCATTTGCTCATGAGCGGACTTGCGATGACCGAAAGTCCCGAGGTACCGAAGATGGTTCTCGAGCAGTGCGCAATCCAGGCAGGAGTTGCCGTCGATCTACTAGGTCGCGCCCAAGCGTCGATGGGGATCGCCTGTGGCGATCAAGACCGAGATGGTATGCTAGATCTAATCGTTACGAATTTTCGCTATGAAGTAAGCACCTTATATCGGCAAATCAAAGAAGGTTTCTTCACCGATGCGACCCGCATGGCCAAACTTGGAGAACCCACCTTGGAATGGCTAAGCTTCGGTTGCCAACTGACGGACTTGGACAACGACGGATGGCTCGATTTTGTTACCGTCAATGGACACATCGATTTCCTGGACGTCTGGCAAATGCCCCCGCAGGTGCTCAGAAACAACAAAGGTAAATTCCAATGGCTGCGCACTCCCAGCCCAGGC
>JAGWZB010000082.1 GCA_018969045.1 Planctomycetota bacterium
TTCAGAAAAATCATATCCAAGCCGCCGATCGGATCGTCAATCTTGAACCAAATTCGCATCGATGGGCAATCCTCGATCTGGCTTGCTCAGCAATCGGTGCGATCCACTCTCCAATCGATCCTCGATGGAACGACCAGCATGTCCTGCCGGCACTCCAATCCCTGGAACCTCGAATCATTTTCACATCGGCAAGCTCCAAGCTTCCTCATTGGAAAACCATCTCGATCGCCGATGCTTTGGACCAAGCCACCGATACTCCTTCGAAACTTCAAACAGAGAACTGGCAAGCCCAACTCCGCTGGGATCAGACAGCAAACATCTTATGGACTTCCGGCACCACCGCAGATCCCAAAGGGGTCATGCTTAGCCATGCGAACCTGCTATCCAACGCGATGGCAAAGCTCGATGCGATGCCTCAAAATGCCCAAGATGTACGCTTGAATCTGCTCCCCTTTGCGCATGCCTACGCAAGGACTTGCGAACTGACCACTTGGTTCCTATCAGGTGGCAGCATCGCTTGCGTGGCTACAAGCCCAGAGTTGCTCCAGGCAACTTCAGCCGTTCGACCCACTCTGATCAACGCGGTACCCTCGGTCTTCGAATTCCTACTGAGAAACTTCGAAGCCAACGATCCGCATGCGTCACTAGGTTCGATGCTCGGTGGTAGAATTCGACAACTAGCCAGCGGAGGTGCGGCCATCGACCCGAAAATCCGAACCCAATTCACAAGCGAATCGATGCCGATCTACCAAGGCTACGGACTTACCGAAGCCTCACCCGTGGTTTGTTCGAACCGAGCTCCGAGAATCCAAAACGGACAACGAATCGAGGCTATCGTTCAAGGGGTTGGATCCCCGGTTCTCAATGTCCAGCATCGCATTGACGACCAAGATCGACTCTGGGTCAAAAGTCCCGGAGTCATGCAAGGCTACTGGCGCAATGAACAAGCGACCGATGAGAAAATCAAGGACGGGTGGCTCGATACCGGCGACTGCGCCTCGGAGGCTCATGACAACTCCACCACGATGCATATCGCCGGAAGAGCCGACGAAGTCCAGGTGCTCAGCACCGGTCATAAATTCGCACCCTGCATCCTCGAACAAACGATTGCCAAACTCGATGGTATCGCCGATTGCCTAGTGGTAGGAACTGGCCTGCGACGCCCCTTGGTCATCGTCCAACTCAAAGACTCTTACCCAGCCGATGCCCTCGCCGTTTTAGAACAAATCCAAAGAGGTCTTGGCCCTCAACCCGACTACCTCCAGGTCGCCCAAGTCGTCTTTGCAGACGAACCATGGACCGTCGAAAACGGTCTAAGACACTGGAAAGGTGGGGTCAATCGACGCGAAATCGTACGAAGATTGACTCCAAAATAGCCTTTTGCAGTTAGAATTCTCTATGGCTCCTGGAGAATCCCTGTCCGATTCGGGATCACAGCAGCACCGCTATTTTCGAAAGTGCATTGATGAACCGACGCGTCAACAAGCTATACCAAGATGGGACGTTCGCTATCGCCGATGGGAATCTGATCAAAGGCAAGAAGATTCTCGACAAACTCATGGCACTTGCGCCAGAGTCCCCGATGGCCATCGAACTCGCAGGAGACTTCGCTCGCTGCTCAGGCGAAATCGACGAAGCACTCAGCTGGTTCGAGCGATTGATCACTCCCGAAGCATCCAGCGACTGGCGAGCGATCGGCTTTATGAACATCGCTTCGATCCACCAATCCCAAAATAAAACCGATCAAGCGATCCGGTACTATCGAGAAGCTCTCCGCGAGTTCGAAATCCTCGGCGAAAAAGACCAGCTTTGGAGCGCCAAACAAGTCATCGGCGAAACCCTCGTCGATGGCGGTATGTTCCAAGAAGCCGCCCAAACGTTCGAGGATTTGTTAGACGAATTGCGCAAATACCCCAAACGTCGCGCGTACTTGGACATGTCCCTGGATGTCCGCGTCGGACTTGCAGAAGCCTACCGACTCCTAGGAAGACTCGAGGAATCCCGAAAACAATGGGAGAAAATCATCTTCGTTGCCAAAAAGTACCAAGACCCACTGCAACTGGCCACCGCCATGGACGGACTCGGGGTGATCTGTCAAATCCAAGGTCGATTCGACGAAGCCAAAGACTTGCACTCCCAAGCTCTTCAGATCAACAGAAATATTCGCAACTTAGAAGGCCAAAGCGTCAACCTAGGGAACCTAGCTCGCTTGCACATCCAGCTTGAGGAATGGGAACAAGCCGAACAGTACATTCGCAAAAGCATCAAGATCGAGCAAAAGAACGAGAACTTGGCAGGGATCGCCTTTGACAAGTTGATTTTGGCAGAGATCGATATCGGCCGAGAAAACTATCCTGCGGCTGAGAAAAAACTGCTGCAACTCGAAGCCATGATGACCCGCGAAGGCAAAAGCGACGATTTGCTGGCGATCTCCTCCCAGATCGGACTTGTCCATCGCATGATGGGCCGACTGGACGAAGCCTACCAGAGACAACTTCGCGTCCTGGATCGAGCCAGGGCGATGAACCACGCCGACGGTATCCCAGCCATCTTGGACGAATTGGCCGAGATCGAACTGGCCAGAGGCAATAAAGAGCAAGCCAAAGAGTACTGGCATGAAGCTCTCGAGCATTACGAGAAACTCGGTTCCGAGAAGATGATCCAAAGCATCCGCAGCAGCCTTGCTGAACTGGAATTTTAGAACCAACCCGCCGAAAGCTTATCAACCTCTCCCGAAGGCCAGTTCCATCACCGAATGCTCGGACATCTGGTCGCGATGCAGATGACCGTGGATCCCCCCCTCGTGCATCACATACACCCGATCTGACATCCCCAGGATCTCCTCGATCTCGCTAGAGACGAACAGGATCGCCGCCCCCTGCTCTGCCAACTGCTCCATCACCAAGTAGATCTCCTGCTTGGCTCCGATGTCCACGCCCCGGGTCGGCTCATCCAGTAACAAAACCACCGGGTCCTTTGCCATCCACTTACCAAATACGATCTTCTGTTGATTGCCACCCGACAAATCAGACGACTTCTGACGCAAACTCGATGCCTTGATCCGCAACGACTCGACTTGCTCTTGCCCTAAGCGTCGCTCCTGACCCAACGACAAAATCCCAAACAGGCTCACGTCCTCGAGCGACGCGAGCGTCAGATTCTCTCCAACATTCATCGAGGTGACCAACCCCTGGTGTCGCCGGTCCTCTGGAACCATCGCCACTCCGGCAGAGATCGCACCCCGAATACTGCCACTGCGCAACTCTCTACCATCGACTCGAATCGATCCTCGATACACCCCTTGCATCCCCGCGATCGCTTCGAGCACCTCGGTCCGCCCTGAACCTACCAAACCGGCCAATCCGACAATTTCACCGGAGCGAACATTCAAGTGGATCGGTTTCTGGGAATTGGGTGTGAGGAAAACTCCATCAAGCTCCAATCGAACAGAACCAGGCTGCTTGGGCACATGCGGAAAAAACCGACTCAGCTCACGGCCGACCATCGCCCTGACCATCGAGTCATGATCGATCTGACCGAACTCGAGCGTCGCAGCATTGCGTCCATCGCGGAGCACTTCGACTCGATCCGATAATTCTGCGACTTCGGCCAATCGATGCGAGATATACACGACCGATACGCCCCGAGACTTTAGCTGCTGAATCAACTCAAACAATTTGTGGGACTCATGCACCGACAAACTGCTCGTGGGCTCATCCATGATGATCAAGCTCGCGTCGCTGGACAAGGATTTTGCGATCTCTACCATCTGCCGCTGGGCGATCGATAAACTCCTAAGGGGTCTAGTAGCTGGAATACCGAGTCCGACTTGATCGAGCCAATGCTCAGCCTCTTGTCGCATTCGACGGCTCTGGACAAACCCCCAGCGGCTTGGCAAACGCCCAAGAAAAAGATTCTCAGCGATGCTCAAATTTTCGGCCAAATTCAGCTCTTGATGGATCAGCGATATCCCCGCAGCGATCGCTTCGCTTGGCCCTCCAAAACGGACCTCTTGGCCCTGCCACTCCAAATACCCCGAGTCAGGACTATACACTCCTGCGAGAATTTTCATCAGCGTGCTCTTGCCAGCACCATTCTCACCGATCAGCCCCAAAACCTCTCCGGGCATGACGTGCAAGCTGACCTCCGAAAGCGCTTGGACCCCCGGAAACGACTTGCTGACGCTCTGTACCCTCAGTAACGGTGCTGCCAACTTAAAAAACTCCTCCCAAAAAGACTGCCGAATTCTAGGTGGTTTGATCACCCACGCAACGTTCGATGCTTCCGCTAAGCCCCCTTTTTAGAGAGAATACTGTGCTGTTGTCCCCTCCCCGATAGGTCGATCATGAAACCGCACTGGCTTGTATCTCTAGTCGCTTCGTCCCTTGTCGGACCCCTAGTCGCGCAAGAACCTCAAACCATCGAATTCAATCGGGACATCCGTCCCATCCTCTCCGAGAACTGCTTCTATTGCCACGGCCCAGATCCCCAGCATCGCCAAGGGGATCTGAGGCTAGACGATCGCCAAGCTGCCCTCGAGGCCTTGGCCATCATCCCAGGCAACCCCTCAGAAAGCCAACTCGCTAGGCGCATCATCTCAGAAGACCCTGAACTTGTGATGCCCCCAGCAGACTCCAACAAGAAACTCACCCAAGACCAAAAAGCACTTCTCCAACGATGGATCGCCCAAGGTGCCAACTACCAAACCCATTGGGCTTATACACCCCCCACCCGCCCTAACACCAACCACCACTCGATCGATGCACTGGTCCAAAAAGAACTGGATCGCAACGGACTCGTGCAAACCCATCGCGCGGATCCTCGAACTCTCGTCCGACGACTTTACTACGATTTGATCGGCCTGCCCCCTAGCCCAGAACGAGTCGCTGCCTTCGAAGCCAATCCATCGGACAAAGCCTACCATGAAATGATCGAAAACCTGCTTGCCAATCCCCACTACGGGGAACGTATGGCCCAGGGTTGGCTCGATCTAGTCCGTTTCGCAGACACCATCGGATACCATAGCGACAACCCACGCAACATCTGGCCCTACCGCGACTACGTCATCGCTTCCTTCAATGCCAACAAACCCTTCGATCGATTCTCCATCGAACAAATCGCAGGTGACCTGCTCCCAGATGCCAACCAAGACACACGCATCGGCTCTGCCTTCAACCGATTGATCCTCAGCACCGAAGAAGGGGGTGCGCAGCCCAAGGACTACGAAGCCAGGATGCTCGCCGATCGGGTTCGCGCTGTGGGTACCGTATGGCTTGGACAAACCACCGGCTGCGCTCAGTGCCACGATCACAAGTACGATCCAATCACGATGAATGACTTTTACAGCCTCGGTGCCTTCTTTGCCGACATCCAAGAACCGATCGTGGGAGCCCGAGAAGAAGGACTAGCCATCACCCAACCCGAAGACAACCAGCGGCTTGCCAATCTCGATGCAGCCATCCAGCAGGCAAACGCAGCCTTGAAGGAACTCGAGCAGCAAGAATCCCCATCCGCAGACGAAATAACCGCTGCCAAAGAACGCGTTGAGAAAGCTCGCAAGCAACGCGACTCCTTTTACAAAAGCCTCCCCAAATGCTTAGTCACCAAATCCACACCCAACCTGCGAACCGTCCGGTTGCTACCCCGAGGGAATTGGATGGACGAAACCGGACCGGTCATGAAACCTGCATTGCCTGGGTACTTGACTGATTCGTTGCCGCATCGGAGCCAACGCGATTTGAACCGATTGGATCTTGCACGCTGGCTCGTCTCGAAAGAAAACCCATTGACCGCCCGAGTGACCGTAAACCGTCTATGGAAACACTTCTTTGGGACCGGACTGAGCAAAGTCCTAGACGATTTGGGAACCCAAGGCGAATTGCCAGTCAACCAAGAACTACTGGATTTCCTTGCTTGCGAATTCATCGACTCAGGCTGGGATATCCAACACATGATTCGCATGATCGTCCAGAGTCGCACTTACCAGTTATCCTGCCAAGCCGAACCCAAACTCATTGCGACCGATCCACTGAACCGCTTGACAGCCCGACAATCCCCTTTTCGTTTCGAAGCTGAATTGGTTCGCGACCATGCCCTCTATCACGCAGGTCTGCTGGACACACAAATCGGCGGTCGAAGCGCGAAACCTTATCAACCCGATGGCTACTGGGATAGCCTGAACTTCCCAACCAGGACCTACGCGGCAGACCAAGACAAGCAGCAGTACCGACGAGGTATCTACACTTGGTGGCAAAGAACCTTCTTGCACCCTAGCCTCATGGCCTTCGATGCTCCCTCGCGGGAAGAGTGCTGCGCCGAACGAACCCGTTCGAACATCCCTCAGCAAGCCCTCGTGCTACTGAACGATCCGACGTATGTCGAAGCCGCCCGAGGATTGGCTTACCGTACCATCCAAAGCAACGCTCTGACGCATGAAGACAAAATCGATTGGATTTTCTCTCAGGTACTGCAACGATCTCCAAGCACCCTGGAAAAACAGGAACTATCGATCCTGCTAGAAAAACATCTGGCCCATTACAAAGACCATCCTCAGCAAACCAGCAAACTACAGCAGACTGGAATGTTTAAGCCTAGCGAATCGGTCGACCAAGCCCAATTATCCGCGTGGACTCATATCGCACGCGTCCTGCTGAACCTCCACGAAACCATCACGCGAGACTGACCCGATGAACCACCCTGAGCAACGAAAGAAATTTTATTGCAGACGACGAATGCTGGGCAAAAGCACCATCGGTGCAGCAGCACTTTCAACCCTCTTTGCCCAAGATCAAACGCACGCGCAATCCAAAGGTGTCATCGAAAATCTGCCTCTTGTACAAAAAGTCAAACGCGTAATCTGGCTGACGATGGCCGGTGGCCCGTCCCACCTGGAGCTTTTTGATCCCAAGCCCAAGCTGGCCCAGCTCCATGGAAAACCCATGCCCGAAAGCTACACCGCAGGCCAGCAACTTGCCCAACTCCAGGGACAAAAACTCATGTGCCTGGGACCGATGTTTGAGTACCAGCAAGTCGGTAGCCAAGGGACTCAGATCAGCACCCTGCTACCCCACATCGGCTCGATCGCAGACGATATCTGCTTGGTCCGATCGATGACCACCGATGCGATCAATCATGACCCTGCTCACATGTTCATGAATACCGGATCGCAAATCGCCGGGCGACCAAGCATGGGAGCATGGATCAATTACGGACTCGGTTCGATCTGTGAAAACCTACCAGGATTCGTCGTTTTGGTCTCGACCGGAAAAGGCCGTTCGCCTCAACCGATCGCAGCAAGGCAATGGAGTAGCGGGTTTCTTCCAAGCCGTTTTCAAGGGGTACAACTCCGCAGCCAAGGCGAAGCCGTCTTGTATCTGAATAATCCACCCGGGATCCAACCGTCTCAACAAGCCATGGACATCGCTGCAATCGAGTCATTGAATCGTCACCATGCCAGTCGCGTCCAGGATCCTGAAATCGATACCAGGATCGCTCAGTACGAACTTGCCTTCGAAATGCAAACAAGTATCCCCAATCTGATGGACACCAGCGATGAGACTCAAGACACCCTCGATCTCTATGGGTGCACCCCAGGCGATGGGACCTTTGCCAGCAACTGCTTGCTCGCACGACGACTCGCCCAGCGCGGTGTTCGTTTCATCCAACTCTATCACCGCGACTGGGATCACCACAGCCTGCTCAAGGAAGAGTTACCCCTCCGAGCAAAAGAGGTCGATCAAGCCAGCGCTGCGCTGATCAAAGACCTAAAACGACTCGGCCTCTTCGAGGAAACATTAGTCGTCTGGAGCGGTGAATTTGGCCGAACCCCGATGTCGCAAGCCAACAAAGGTCCAGTGGGACGAGATCACCACAACAAATCGATGTCGATGTGGATCGCAGGGGGTAACATCCGACCCGGCATTGTCTATGGCAGCACCGATGAACTCGGATATGCCGCTGCAGAAAACACCTGCACCGTCCACGATCTACACGCCACGATGCTTCATCAACTCGGAATCAAACACGATGCGTTTACCTACAAGTTCCAAGGACTCGACTTCAAACTGACGGGAGTCGAAGGTGCAAAGGTCATCGAAGGGATCCTCAGTTAATAAATCCTTAAGACAATGAACCCTTGAGACAATGACTGAGTTTGCCCCAAACTTAGAGCGATGGTGGGATTGGTATGCCCAACCGCTATCGCTTGCTCGCGCCGCAAGCGAATGGACCTGGATCGAGCGCATCGCCAACGAAACCCGATCCAACAACCCGGTCATCAGCGCTCAAGTAGCATTCGAGGATTCACTCACCGCCGGATTCTGCTTGCTGCTTGCAGGCGCATTGGCAGTCCAAGGCGGAATCACTCGAAGACCCCACCATCGATCTTACCGTTTCTCAGATCTGTGCCTGCAATCCAACAGTCCAGATACAATCCCACGATGTATCGAACGATTGATCGTCGAGTCGTTTCGGCGCAAGGCCGAACTCTATCAAGCACTCCTACCCGCTGAATCGGCGATGGTCGACCCCCATTGCATTTCGCAGGACCATTGTCGCCTCGCAGGGATGTTCTATCTGACCAAACTCAATCGCATGGAAAAATCGCTCACCAACGGCAAGCTGGAACTTGCACCTGGGAAACGGCCTTCCAATCTAACGATCCAGCCGTATCACAGAATTCCCGAAGGCGATTGGATCAAGCTTATCGAAAACTCGTACGTGAACTCCAAAGATGTTCCGGAAATCAGCTCACTTCGCTCGACTCGCTGTGCCTTGGAAGGCTACCGAGCCAACCGCACACGGGGTGTCGAAGGCTGGTTCGTGGTCCGTGTCGATGGGAAACCTGCAGGCTGCCTGATCTTGGCAAGAAACTACCATCCTGTCGGAGAAATCAGTTATCTGGGACTTTCCCCTGAGTTTCGGGGCAAAGGTTACAGTTTTGGAATCATGCAGTTTGCTCTGGATTGGATGGCCAGTCAGAAATGCACCAAAGTGGCTTTGGCAATCGATAGCCGGAACGAAGTCGCCTTGCGTGTATATCAAAATTGGGGATTTCAGGATACGATTTCTTACCATGCCTGGGTGGCCTCTCCAAAGACATTTCAATCATCTGATTTTTATTCATCTACTTAGTTTTATCTGATAAGGATACCGTGATGCGCAAACGGCTCTCGTCGATGTTTCTCTTGGGTTTACTGACCGGATCGCTTCCCGTGGCAACAACCTCGTTGGGCTTGGTCGCCTGGAGTCTTGCCGGTGGACAACTGGCACAAGCCGCACCGCCGACACTGGTCACGACGGTCGAAGGGGTCAGCGAATTTCGATTCGATAATCGAGCTCGATTGCTCCTGTTCCCAGATGCCTCAAGACCAACGATCAGCGTCAACATGACGGTCCTTGTAGGTTCACGCCATGAAGGTTACGGCGAAGCTGGCATGGCCCACTTGCTCGAACACCTGGTCTTCAAAGGGACCCCGACATTCCCCGAGGTGCCAAAAGCACTGCGCGACCACGGTGCCAATTTCAACGGAACCACCAACGTCGATCGAACCAATTATTTCGAAACACTTCCTGCAACCGATGAAAACCTCGAGTTCGCTATCCATCTTGAATGCGACCGACTGGTCAACAGCTTTATCAAACGCGAAGACTTGATGTCGGAATTCACCGTCGTGCGCAACGAATTCGAAAACGGTGAAAACAGCCCGCAACGCGTCCTCTCTCAAAGAGTCCAAGCCGTCGCGTACGAATGGCATAATTACGGCAAGTCCACCATCGGCAACCGGTCCGACATCGAACGTGTGCCGATCGAAAACCTCCAAGACTTTTACCGACGTTTTTATCAACCCGACAACGTCGTTTTGATCGTCACCGGTAAGTTCGAAGTCCCGAAGGCTCTGGAATTGGCGACCAAATACCTAGGATCGATCCCCAAACCAGATCGCAAGCTCAATGCAACGTACACCGAAGAACCTGCCCAAGACGGAGAAAGAACAGTCATCCTCCGACGCGTCGGCAAGATCGGTTCGATCATGGCCGCCTACCACATGCCCTCAGCTTCCCACCCCGATTGGGCTCCCTTGTCGATCCTGGCAAGCATCCTTTCGGAAGACAAAATCGGTCGCTTGGACAAAAACCTAGTCGAGTCCGGTATCGCCACCAGCGCAAGTGCTTTTGCAGACAGTGCGCATGATCCAGGGCTATTCATGTTCTCGGCCCAACCCGCCGAAGGCAAGCTTGAAGACACCGAAAAAATCCTGCTCGATATCGTCGAGAAAATGGACTCCAAACCCTTCACCGCAGAAGAAGTCGAACGCGCCAAAGTCCGCGCCAAACGAGGTTACGAGAACACCATCACCAACGCATCTTCCATGATGCAAACTCTCAGCTCAGCCTCGGCTCTTGGCGACTGGCGTCTGTGGTTCCTCCAACGCGATCGCATCGCTGCGGTTACCCCCGAAGAAGTCAACCGCGTTGCAAACACCTATTTCAAAACTCACAACCGTACGATCGGACGATTCATCCCCGTCGATCAGCCTCAGCGACTGAGCATCCCTGCCGTCGAATCCATCGCTGAAATGGTCAAGGACTACAAAGGTGGAGCGGCCATCGAATCCGGAGAAGAGTTTGACCCAACACCCGAAAATATCGACAAACGAACAACGGTCGTCGATCTCGATGGTATCAAAGTCGCGATGCTCCCAAAGAAAAACCGAGGCGATACGGTCAATATGACGTTGACTCTGCGTTACGGAAACGAAGACTCATTGAAGAACCTCTCAGCCGCAGCCAGCATGCTCCCATCGATGCTTATGGCTGGTACCAAAAACTACGACCGCCAAGCGTTGCGCCAAAAACTCGATGAATTAGGAGTTCGACTAGGTGCCGGTGGCGGCATGGGCGGAGGTCGAAGAGGCGGTGGGCGCGGTGGACGTGGCGGCGGCGGCGGTGCAGCCGGATCGCTCTCGCTGAGCCTCGAAGCCAAAAAGGATTCCATCGCCGATGGAATCAAAATGATGGCCGAAGTGCTCCGCAATCCCGCATTCAGCGAAGAGGAATTCGAACAACTTCGAAGCCAATCCATCGCGATGATGTCGCAAATGACCACCGATCCAGCCATGCTCGCCAACTCCCAACTCTCCCGCGCTCTGAGCGACTACGAAAAAGGCGATGTCCGCTACGCCCGCAGTGTCGAAGAAACCATCGAAGACATGAAGTCGGTTTCGCTCGATCGTATCATTTCGGTCTACAAAGACCAATTGTCGGCCAAAGTTGGTGAAGTCGCTATCGTCGGTGACTTCGAACCCGAAGTCGCACTCAAAGAGATCAAAGAAGCACTCAAAGACTGGGAATCGTCGACCAAATTCGAACGCGTCGAACGACAATCCAAAAAAGATCTCTCAGGCAGCAAAGGGGATATTCTCACACCCGATAAAG
The DNA here is from genome assembly GCA_018969045.1 of Planctomycetota bacterium. Lineage (GTDB taxonomy): Bacteria > Planctomycetota > Planctomycetia > Pirellulales > Pirellulaceae > JBKCUI01. The sequence goes on from JAGWZB010000082.1 coordinate 11,437, forward strand.
CCAACGCCGTGTTCTTGACCGGCCTGTCCTTCTCGATGAACGAAGACTCCCAAGACGATATCCCTCTTGAAATCGGAAACTTTATCCTCGGCGGCGGAACACTCTCAAGCCGCCTCGGAGATCGTATCCGCCAAAAAGAAGGACTCTCCTATGGAGTGACCTCATCGCTCTCGATTCCTTCCAGAGGCGATGATGCACGCTTTACCATCAACGCCATCACCAATCCAGAGAACATCGATGCCGTCGAAAAAGCCGCGATGGAAGAACTCAATCGCTTCATCGAACTAGGCCCAACCGATGTCGAACTTGCCGATGCCAAGAAAGCTTATCTCGAAGCTCGCAAAATCGGTCGCGCCAACGACGGGGCAATCGCTGGACAACTGGCTTCGAATCTAGACCTCGGTCGATCCATGGCCTACGTCGCCAAAGAAGAAAAACAGATCGAAGACCTAACGGTTGCCGATGTGCAAAAAGCCTTCAAAAAGTACATCGACCCAAAGAAACTGGTCATCATTCGAGCCGGTGACTTCAAGAAGTAAACGGTCCAAACCATACGGGTTTCACTCCATGCATTACCTGCTGATCTACGACGTTGTCGACGACTACGCCAGTCGTCGACAACCCTACCGCCAAGAGCACCTTGAACTAGCTCAATCCTTCGCCGACCGAGGGGAACTAGAACTAGGCGGAGCCCTCGACGATCCGGTCGATCAAGCGATCTTGCTGTTTCGAGTCGAAGACCCCAAGAAGATCGACGAATTCGTCGCGCAGGACCCCTACGTTCGTCACGGACTAATCCAATCATGGAAAGTCCGTAAATGGTTAACCGTAATCGGTAAAACCGCCCAAGTAAAACTCTGATCCGTCCGATCCATCCAATCAAATCATCGTTGGATTCTGGCTCCCAAGGGGACCAATTCATTGAACCGATCGATCGGCTCTTTGGAAACCCATGCCATCGCTCGAAGTACCACCGCTCGGAATATCGGATCATCAAAGGTCCAACTATAGTGACCCGGAATGCTGACGAAAACCCTCCCCTGGCCAGGCTCATACGTCCATAGCTGAGGTGTAGGCTGACCATCCTCCTGGCTACTTGCCAACAGATCGATCTTGCTGACATCCCCTGTGAGCATCCAATAGCTCTCGTCGAGTAGATCCAATGTAGGCACATTTCGCATGATCGGGTGCTGCGAATTCTCTACCTTCAACTCAAGTGGACCATGCCGGTACTTGATCTTACCTCCCCAAGATGCCAAACCAATACGCTTGGAAAAATCTTCGACCCGATCCGATCCATTGACAGCCCAGTGCAGATAAATCGCTCCTCCCCCTCGCGCAAAATACGCGTCCATGGCTTTGGCCCGCACATTGTCCCAACTTCCTTTTTGAAAGAACACCAGAACATCAGCGCGCTCGATCTGCTCAGGACTTGGAAACTCCCAAGCCACCCGAAGATCCACCCTTGGTGCGGCGGTCAAAAGTTGCCCCCATTGCAGCAACCATGCAGGATAGTCATGCTCGGCTGGACCATGATCCTTGGGACCAGCTACCAAAACCACACTCAACTTGCGTAACGGCTCCGGCAACGGTTGGCTCCCCTCAAGCACATGAGCCACCTGCTGTGCAGATCGCACCTTCGGAGCCGCAATCGGACCGGATAAAGGCATCGAAGGAGGTGGATTCATCAGATAGCTCATCAAATCTCGAACTTGCTGCTTGTCCAACTTATCGAGCAAGCCCGTCGGCATGACGGACAACTGCGAAGGTGCTATCTGCTGGATATCTGCTTTGTCGAGCTCATGGAAACGGCCTTGGGAATCCCCGAGTATCCACTTGCCTGCCTCCTGGCGAAGCACTCCGGTAAGCACCGTTTCGTCGGTCAGTCGTACTTGATAACCGATGAACTCTGGGTTGATCGCATGGCTTGGATGGAGAATATCCCTAAGGTTCGATGCGTAATCGCGCGAGGGCATGTTGGAAAGGTCTGGCCCAAACTTCGGAACGATCCCAGAACCAGGTTCGGTATGGCATTTCGAACAACCGACCGCGTCGCTCAAAAACAATCGACGGCCATTTCCCCAATTACCACCCTCGATCTCTGGAACCCCAACAAGCAAGCTGTTTTGCTCTGTCGCATGGTCTTGCTGGGAAACCCAAGGCATCCAAAAACGGACCAATGACATCGCTACAGGCGAATCGACCTCCTGGGTGGAAACCGAAATGTCTAAGTCAACATCGCCGGTCCCCTTGATGAGAGTCATGCTAAAGGGCGTCACAGGACCGGTGCCCTCGACACTCGCAAACGCAAACGAGAACGGATCTTTGGCTGAATCCTTACGATCGATATCAATAATCAATCGATTGTCTGCATCGAACCCGTTGATGCTCAACTCAGGTTCTCTGGCTCCCCCGGACGCGGTGGCCGCAAGCCTCAAGGTTACAAGTTCCTCTGGCCATTGGTAATCGATCTTGGATCCAGGCTGAATCTTTGGCCTGTAGATCCCACGTAGATCAAGCTGGGTCTGGAGCGAAAGCTCGCCAGAGCTTTGCATCAACTCCCAAAGCCGACCGTGATGGGCACTCCCCGCAGTAAGTGCCCTAGCCACCTTCAAATCGATATGAGGCAGCCAGCCATCCCACGCCTGGGCCTGACCTGCGTCGGACTTCCATTGGGCTTGGACTCCATACCCCCCTGCATCGATCTCGTTTTCCATAACCTGGACAATTCGAGTCGCTTGGCTTCCAAACGTGCTCTTAGCAGGTGCTGGCTGGATGTTCGAAGGCAAACTCACTGCGACATGCTGAAGATTTGGCTGCGAAGGAAACCCAAGTGTGAGCGTTCGTAGATCAGGGCTCAACCCCACACTTGTCACCGGCAACAACTTACGAGGCGAAACAAGTTGGGCTTGAACCACCGCATAAGGCGGGATGAGGTTCTCATAGCGATCCCCTGCCCTGACATGCACACCCGTCTCGATCCGAATCTTTTTGGCCAGCTCAGTCCAGCCGATCGGATCAATCGCTCGATCGAACGCTATGCTGATCTGCGTGGGGGTCGATCGCCAAGCGATCGCCGGGCGCGGCGTTTGAGACGCAACATCGCGAATCTTGTAGAGACTACCGATCCCTGCAGGGCCCGTACCCCAATCCGGAGGACCGCTGTGACAGGCTACCACCAAATCACCTTGAGGAGACACACAAGAATCGATCGACAGTTTCTGAAGGCACGCGATCAGTTGCGTCTGCGCCACAAAACCATGCTTGGATTTAACCAGAAAAGTACGCCACAGTTTTCCTCGGGACTCGCCTGCCACAATCGCATTGCCAGCCCATGTCTTCGGTCCAAATCCCAATTCCATCGGATTAAAAAACAGCCCACAAGTCGATTGATGCTGGGG
>JAGWZB010000083.1 GCA_018969045.1 Planctomycetota bacterium
CGCAGTTTCAATGGCTGGCTTGCTTGGCAGTCTTGTGCATGTGCACCGGGGCAACTTGTATTCCTAAGCGACCCATGGCCGAGTTTCAGCCCCAACCGATCTTCTCTACCCCACCATCGATCGAGCAGATGGCTGAGGTCGTCAATCGCTCTCGCAATATTCAGTCGTTGCAATCGAATTTCGTCACGATCAATCCCAATCAAATTCGCAACCTCGATGCAAGTCTGGTATGGCAACGGGAGAGACGATTCAAAATCTCCGGTGGCATCTCTCGGATGATGGGTAATAACTTTGAAGTCGGAAGCAATGAGCAGTACTTTTGGATGAGTGTCCGCGATGGCATGCGACCGCAATTGTTTTTTGCCCGACACGATGAATTTGAATCGCAACCGATCCGAAGAATCTTGCCTGTCTCGCCTCTTTGGATCCTGGAAGCATTAGGGATTAGCGAACTAGATCCCTACAAGGTTTTAGGAACACCGATCTCCAGACCCGATGGTATGCTCGAACTTGCGACCCTGGCCCCATCGGCCACAGGCAGTTACACGCGTTCCCTGGTGATCGATCCGAAGTTTGGATTTACAAGGCAGGTTCTCCTGAAAGACCCAACTGGGCGACTGGTCGCATCGGCCAATCAAAGCGAGCATAATTTTTATTCCTCGGTCTCGATGGCCTTGCCTCACAAAGTGCTGATTCAATTGATACCAGCGATCGATCCTCCCACCGAGATCGATGTGACCATCGGCAGCTATGTCATCAACGGGCTTGACGCAAACTCGAATGTCGGATTTGAAATACCCAACCAGAATGGATACGAAGTCATCAATCTGGTTCAGTTCAACCAAGGGTTACCACAAGCCGTGACACCGATCCAAGTAGCTCCACCTGGCATGGTCGCAGTGCCTCCGCCGGCTGCCGTTCCACAGTTGCCTCCGACGGCCTATCGCTCCGTGCCTTGGGATGGCCGAACGTATCGCTAGAGGCAGTACTTCGACCCTATTTGTTCTAGGGGTTTTGCGTGTCTTTGAAGCCTGGGCATTGAAACGCTGCCGTTGGATCTACCGAACCTACTCCTGCTCTTGTTGTTCTTGCTCGACAATCGCTTTACCGAATTCGTCGAGCTTCATATCCGCAACGGAGGTCTTGTTGCGAGCTACATGCAACAGGTCGGCATAGATCGGATCGGGCTGCGATTTTTGGATCGAAGCGACCGCCGATGCGACTTCTTTGAGATACCGCAAAAAGATGTTGCGTCGATTGCCCTGCGCTGCAATCGCTTGACGCTTTCTTAAAAACGTCGACAACGATCTACCGATATATTGGATCCCTAGCCGAAGTTCCTTCTCGATTTCCGGGGTGTTGGCAATCGCTTCTTTGGACTCGCTGGTGAAGGGAACCCAAACACTTGCGACGTGGACAATCAGTGTCACAGGACCCATAGGCAATGCGCCGCGTGATTGGGACAGACCATAAGGACGCCAGTTGGTGTTCAGGACGGCTTGGGTGATCGCGCAGGCTCCTTGCTGGAATTGCAAAGGAACTCGATTGGCAAATCGATAGATCTGCATCGATTGACCTTCGGAAATGTTGATTTCCCGAAGGACTGTGTGCAAGGTATCCAACTGGGCTTTGTTAAGCTTTTGCGGGCTGCACCGAGTAGGTAGCTTGGTTTCGCGAATGATCTTTTCCGCAGAGTCCGCACCGATCCCAGCAAAGGTGTCGATCAGGAATTTACGAAGTGTTTTAGCGTCCGATTGACCGATCAGATCAACCAACTCGTCCCGCGTGACTTTCTGAGCCGCTACGTTGCCGCCATAGGCCAAGGCGACTTCGATTTGAAACGGAGAGCCTCTTTGGACCGACGGAGGCCTGGTCACTGCATCGTGGAATTCGCCAGGCACGATCGCTTTGAGACCCTTGTAGAGCAGATCCCGACCGATCGGGACAATGCAGTCGGTCGATGGCGGACGAATCTTGGTTTCTTGTAGTGCTGTGTAAAGTCGCTCGGCTTCGGTCTGACCGACCTTGATCGCCGTCGAACGCGTTGAGATTTTGGCGACTTCGCATACCTTGCGAGCCACCGCTGGAGTCACGCACGAAAAGGAACTGGTCAGGAACGAGGTGACCGTCGTCCCCTTCTCTGCCCCAAGCATCGTGATCAATCGACCTAGTTCCACTCCATAAGGATGCGGCTTGATCTCTTTGGCTTCGCGGGGCAGTTCCGTGGTCGTTCGAGTGATGGTGCGCTGCTCAGAGTCAGGGCTATGCCAGTGGATCGTCACGTGCGGATTGGCAATCGCTGTTTGTTCGAGGTACTCGTCGACACTTCCACGACCGCGTTTGTAAACGGCAGTCAACTCGATCGTTACCCTAGTTCCGGATTCGATTTCGGTTCCGGAGGCATCCTCGGTGCCAGGATACTTGTTCTCCCAGTCGATCCCGTGGTCGCGCATGTAGGAGTGCCCTTTTTCACCAGAAGGAATATCGACTCCTTCTCCTTTGCCGTTGATGATCTCGGGTTGGTTCTTTTTGGTATCGACTTGCAGTTGGAAATAGTGGACGGGAGATCTCCTGGACGTTTTCGAGAGGATCTGCATAGGCCTGCCGGTCGTGAGCATTCCGTTCATTCCCGCAGCACTGATCCCGATCCCTTGCTGACCACGGCTTTGTCTGAGCCTGTGAAACTTGCTCCCATAGAGCAGTTTCCCGAAGATCAGCGGAATCTGCTTTTTTACAATCCCTGGTCCGTTGTCCTGGACTGCGACTCGGAAGCGTCCTGGCTGAGGTTGGTCGATCTTGACCCAGACTTCAGGCAAAATCCCTGCCTCTTCGCACGCGTCGAGCGAGTTGTCGACCGCTTCTTTCACGGTTGTCAAAAGAGCCTTGCGAGGGTTGTCGAAACCGAGCAAATGCCGGTTCTTGGCGAAAAACTCGCTGACAGAAACATCGCGTTGTTTGGTGGCCATCGACTCGGCGGTGGCTCGTCGTGACTTGGTCGGTGGATTGGTCATACCGTAAGTTCGTTGGGGCAAATCAGGTAGCGAATCAGGTTGAGCTATTCGATCGAGGGGTAAATCATACCGATTTGTTGGGATTTGAGGACTGGGTAAAACCCGCCAGCTTTATGCTCCTGGGATCGTTTTTCGATACAAAACGTTTCTTCGGTCCTATCGCTTGATCAAATCGATATTCGTCGGCTCTGTGTGGGTTTTCTTTCCTCGAACTTGATTTTTCGGACCGATGGATCGATCAGGGGTTGCCTCAGGCCGTAGTCGTCTTGAGTTTCAAGGCGATCGATCACGGTTGATCGTTTTCGGCTGCAGGCAAACAGCGCGTCGCGGGCACAGGAGTGGATGGAATGCGACTTCAAGGAATGATCAAGTTGACGGTTTTGGGCGGCGTCGCCTTGGTATCGGTCCAAGTAGGTTCTTCGGTCGCCGTGGCACAATGCCCCTCGTGCGGTAGTAACCACGCACCCGCGGGTGCACCGATCGTCCAAGCACCCGTTGGACAAGGTAGCCTTGGCGCTGTGGCAGGCTCAGCCATTCCCGGTGTACCTGGAGTTGGTGTAGCTGGAGTTGGGATCCCTGGTGTAGGAATCCCAGGATTGTCGACCATGCATCAAATGACGGCCCAAGCTGCAGCGACGCACCCCGGAAACACGGTTGCTTATGGCAACGTACTGGGGCGAGGTACACAGCCACTTTTTGAGAATTATTTCACCCAGGGCAACGCCAATCAAGCCACTGCAGGGATGTACATATCGCCGATCGGAGTCCCAGGAAACGTCGGACATACGTATTACACCTACCAACCTTTTTACCCTCATCAATACCTATACCAACACCACGATCGCTATCACTCGTACTATGACGGTGGCCGAGGTTTGAACAGAACCCACGCAACTTACATGGCTCCGCCAGTACGCAGTTCGGTTCACTGGTTGCATAAGTCGATTCAATTGCCACACCGGTAAGCTGGATCGGGGAACGTACCCGGGTGGGATCCCAGGTTTCGGAAAAGATTGTTCAGTCGAGCTTCATGGACGATGCCTTGCTGAGCCCAGGCAGTAACAATTTTTTACGGACACTATTTTTCACTGGAGTGGATCCCTCATGATTCGGAAATTGACTTTTACAAGCGTCGCGCTGGGTGCGATGTTTGCCGGTGGTAGCCTTCAAGCTCAAACCAACGGTAACTGCAACAACTGTCCACCATCGACAGTTGGCGTTGCAGGACATGCTCACGGTGCCCATCTTCATGCAGCGGGTTCGCATCTGCATGGTGCTGTAGCTCACGTCGGACAAAGCGTCCATGCTGTTGGAGGAGCGGTTCAAGGCCACATGCTCAACTACGGCAACCTTGCCGCAAGCGGAGCCAACGCAAACGGGTTCGGATCCAATGCCGGCTGGGTATGGCATTCGTCTTGGGGAGATTACTGGGCTCGCACGCAAGCCAACCAACGGCCTTGGCACGGTGGATACTACTGGTTGCGTACCGGTCAACCGACCGCACTGGTGGTGCCGCCGACAGTCACCATGCAATCGAATTATTCATGGGGTGTATCCCAAAACACCATGACTCCGGTCTACCATCAATTTGGTGGCAATCCTCCTAACGGAGCAGGTGGCGGAGCCTTCCGCGCGACTCCTTATTGGCCAACCCACACCGATCAGTTCGGTGTTTATCCTGTTCGCGGTCCTTGGTAGTCGCTAGCTCCCACTGAATTCACAGGAACCCCTCCCAACGGCCGGTTCGGACTCTTCTCCGTGCCGGTCGTTTTTTGGAGGGCTTTTGCAGTCTCCACGATCGCACCTTCAGGCTCGATACTCCCCATAGCACAGTAGCCGCAGAATGGATCTCGGGCGTAGATGCCAACTTGCCCATGCCAGCGGAGTGTCTCCATGGATGTCTTTCGAGTCGACACGAGCTCCAGCATCCAATAGCATCTGAATGGTTGTTTCATTGCCGAACGCCGCAGCGCGATGCAATGGTGTTTCGGCTCGAGTTCTGACATCGCGCATGAAGGCTTCTGTTTCTACGGATGGTTTGGTTGTGCAGTTGGGCTTCGCACCATGGTCTAGGAGTATTCTGAGCACTGCGTCGAAGGCTTCTCGGTTCGATTTGCACAGGGCCGAGTGCAAGGGCGTTTCTCCGGTCTCGGCCAACGGCATGTTGACATCAGCGCCTTGCTCAATCAGAAACTTGCATAGAACCGGATAACCGTGATAGACCGCTCCGTTTAGATCGTAGTTGTCACCGAGTGATTGAAGGGACTCTCCATGGCGTAGCAGGAATCTAATGGCACTGACATCACCATGATAGGCGCACCATTTGATTAATGACACCCCTGCACGATCTACCGAATCGGCGGAGTTACCAGCATCGATGTAGTCGAAGACCAGATGTGTTTCCCCGTCGGCGATTCTCTCTAGCATGCTTACGGCCATTGTACTTCGAATTGGCATAAAGGGTTCTTTTGGAATTATTGCGGCTTAAAGTATAGGCGTATTCCATGTGCCATTCTAGAGATTTTGGTTCTTCAGGGATTATTGTGGGTGCAACGTAAGTTCGTGCATCGCTTTGGATTTCTTCGTATTCGTACTCAGCGGAGCGGTACTCAGTATCGATTGCGATGATGATTCAGGATACGATGATAAGTGCCCAGATGCTCTGCACATCAGAGGCTCTGCGCAAGAGAGTCGAAGGTTTACCGAAACAGTCATTCCCGAAGAGTTCCTGCTTGCCACTTTAGAGATCCACCAAACCTATGTTTGATTACGCTAAGCTCATTTTTCTGTCGAGCATGTTTCTTGTTCCTGAATTTGTATTTTGTCAAACCCCCGAAGATACTGCAACCGAACCTGCTGTGGAACCTTCTGCAGCCCAAGAGACATTCAAGATTGCAGATGGCCTTCAGTGGAAGTTGTTGCTTAGCGAACCTCAGGTCACTCAGCCTCTGATGATATCATTCGATGCCCAAGGCCGCCTTTGGCTCATTGAGTATAGGCAGTATCCCAATCCCGAAGGCCTTAAAGTCCTGAGCAAAGATCGGCACTGGAGAGTCGTGTACGACTCGGTCCCTTTGCCGCCTGGTGCCGGGGGGCTCGTCGGTCGCGATCGTATCTCGGTGCATGAAGACAACGACAAGGATGGTAATTACGAAACGCATCACGTGTTTGTCGATGGACTCAACATTGCGACTTCCGTCCTTCCGGTCCAAAATGGTGCTTGGGTTTTGAATCCACCGTATCTGCTCTACTACAGTGACCTTGACCACGATCTCAAAGCCGACGGGCCTCCTGTCGTCCACCTCGAAGGTTTCGGCATCGAAGATACCCACTCGGTCGTCAACAACTTGACCATGGGACCCGACGGGTGGATCTACGGTGCTCAAGGTAGCACTGTCAGTGGAGCGATCAAATCCCCTGGGTCGGCTGACAAGCCTATCCAAAGCCTTGGACAGGCGATCTGGAGATACCATCCGCAACTTCGCAAATATGAAGTCTTTGCCGAAGGTGGCGGCAACGCCTTTGGCGTGGCATTCGATGATCGCGGCGAAGTCTTCTCCGGGCACAACGGAGGGGATACGCGAGGATTCCACTACTATCAAGGAGGGTACTATCGCAAAGGTTTCTCCAAACACGGCAGTCTCTCAAACCCCCACAGTTATGGATACCTCGAACCGATGCAGCATGATCCGATCCCACGATTCACCCACGCAATGCTCCTGACCGAATCGACGGCTCTTGCTGCTCAGACCAATCCAGCTTCGGACTCAAAGCGAATGATTGGTATCGATCCGCTTCACGGAAAACTGATCCTGACGGATCTGGTTACTGTTGGTTCCACCTACAAAACCAAAGATATCGGCGATACTGTCACTAGCACCGATAAGTGGTTCCGTCCTGTAGCAATTTGCGATGGGCCCGATGGCAGTGCCTACGTTTGCGATTGGTACGATTCGGTCGTTGCGCATTTGTATGCTTTCGAAGGCCGACTAGACCGAGACCGAGGTCGAGTTTACAGGCTCGGACCGGCGGTATCTAAAAATACGAATTCCTGGGATGCAGATCAGTCCCTCGATAAGCTCATCGATCTGCTGGATCACCCTTACCGCTGGCAACGCTGGCAAGCTCGCGGGCTCATCGCATCCCATCCAATGCGATCCATTTGCATTCCCAAGCTTAGCCAAGCACTACTGTCCAGAGATTCCCAAATCTCGGCCCAGTTGGCACTCGAATACCTCTGGACGCTTTATGCGTTGGGGGTCATCGGCGATACGATTCCCTGGCAACTCCAAGACAACGATGAATTTAGGAAACTGGCGATCCCCCCAGCCTTGCTCATGAAACATCCACTTGCAGATGTTCGAAGCTGGACGGTTCGACTCGTGTGCGACGATGGCAAGGTGGATGCCCAGACGCTACAAGGCATTCAAGAGCTTGCATCGAGTGAAACCGATCCTCATGCTTTGTGCCAAATCGCATGTTCAGCTAGGCGTCTAGAGTCCCTCGACGCGTTGTCGATAGTTCGAAGTCTGCTGAGCAAGCCCCGTGCAGCGCAGGATCCTTTCTTTCCTCTTTTGGTTTGGTGGGCTGTCGAATCGCATGCAACGGATTTCCAGAACATCGACTCCAAACTGCTAAGCGACCCTGAATTGTGGAGCAATCCGATTGCACTTAAGACCCTCTTTCCTAACTTGGTCCGGCGCTGGGCAAGCATTGGCAGCAAGGATGCTTATGCTTCCATAGCGACGCTGCTTAAAACCGTTGGCCCGCTGAGTGAGCCACTTAGATCGGATGCAACCAAGCGATGTCAGGAATCGTTTGAAGCCGCCTTTGTCGGGCGCAGTTTAGCGGGAGTCCCCGATAGCCTTATTGATGCGATGGCACGATTGGGACAACCACCCCTGACGCTTCAAGTCCGACGCGGTGATGCGGTGGCGTTCGACCAAGCTGCCAAAAAGATCGCGGATCCAAGCGTGTCGGATGCAACTCGGATGCAACTCTCGCGGCTTGCTGGCGAATTGGAGGAAGCTCCAAAATACCCGCAGTTGCTCACGGCACTGATCGAGCTTGCTGCAGACTCCAGCGCCAAAATTCCCGTTCGCACCAGCGCCATCAGTGCTCTTTCGAACTTCAACTCCGATATCGTTGCTGATCGTATCATCGCATGGTGGCCGACCCTGCCAAATGAACTGAGGCCAGCGGCTGGCTCTGTCCTATCGGCTCGACCCAGTTGGATCCTCAAATGGCTCGATGCAGTCGAGGCCAAAAGTGTCCAAGCCGATCAGATGCCTCCTGAGTCGGTTCGAACGATGAGGCTTCATTTGGACGAAGTGTTGCAGAAACGGCTCTCGGAGGCTTATCCTCAGTTTGCCTCGATCAGCCTCGCGGCCGCGACGCAAACATCTCGAGAATTGGCAGGTAAAATACTCGGTGGGAATGGGGATCCTTATCAAGGCAAAAAACTCTACCGCGAGTTGTGTGGACGATGCCATCAGCTTTTCGACGATGGGGGCAAGGTTGGGCCGGACTTGACCGGCTACCAACGCGACCAACTGGAATCCTTGCTGCGGAATATCGTTGGTCCAAGTCTTGAGATTCGCGAGGGCTATCAGATGGTCCGGGTCCTCACAAGCGATTCGTTGGTTCTCACTGGATTTATTGAGTCTGAGCAGCCTGATCAGATCCTTTTACGAAACACTGATGGCCAGTCGGTGACTTTGCAGCGGAGTGAGATCGAGCAAATGGAGCCACAAGTCTTATCGCTGATGCCCGAAGGGCTTTTGGAAAAGCTCAATGAAACCCAACTAAGAGATTTGATGGCCTATTTGCGGAGCAGCCAGCCACTCAATGACGGAACTTGAGCATTTGCAAGATATACTGAAAGCATGATGTGGTCCTTTGTCTTGCGAATTCAGTCGTCCTTGATGCGTCGTGCCTGGGCATGGTCTTGGTGGCTATCGCTATTGGTGCACATGACGGTCATTTCCGGATTGTTTGTGCTTTGGCTCTATCGCGTCGATTTACCCAAGACGACAGAATTCGAATCCTTGCAAATCGATGGGGGATTCAGCCAGCAAGCAGTAAGCGAAATCCAAGAGGTTGTGCTCGAGACACCCACGGACCGACAAGAGCGTTCGCGATTGCTGCAAGATGTCCGAGAGCAGATGAAGCAGGCTCAGGCCCGCGGCGATCAAGAGAACTTCGAGAGACTCAAGCAGCTTAGTGCCGATCTGCGCCGCAACAGCACCACAAAAACCGTCGACGAAATGACCGAGTTTTTTGGAGGTGTTTTTGGCAATCGGGCAACGACCCCCGATCCACAAAAAGCCGACCAGGAATTCGATGTTTCTACAGCTCAAATGCACGACATCAGCAAAGCGATCGACGATCAGGGGAACGCAAGGTACGTATTGGTGATGATCGATGCCAAAGGTGTGTCGCGCGAAGTTGAAATCGACAATGAGAACGGGCAGCGTCTTTACAAAACCATGCAACTGATCAAATCCAATCCGTTGCTTGAGAAGGTGTACCGAAACATTCTCATGGGAATATTGGATCAAGTCCTCAAAGAGCAAACCGAATCGACAAAACCCTAAGCGTGCCGTAGTTGTCTCCTCAAAATCCATTTCATTTCAGCCAACAAGAAATCGATATGAAAGTTCTGTTTCTTCATGGTTGGCACAGCGTTCCAGGTGGAGTCAAGCCAACGCATTTGGTTCGCAATGGGCTCGAGGTGATCAATCCCAAGCTTGACGATGACGATTTCGAGCAAGCGCTCCGCACGGCCCAAGCCTGTTACCAAGAGCATCACCCTGAGGTGATCGTCGGTAGCTCTCGGGGGGGTGCTCTTGCTATGAACATCAAAGCCCCCAAGGCAAAACTGGTCCTACTGTGTCCAGCATGGAAAAACTGGGGTCGAGCAAACCGAGTCAAGTCCAACACGATCATCCTACACAGTAGGCTCGATGACGTTATCCCTTATCAGGACTCAGAGGAGTTAGCCAGGGAGTCTCAAGCGACCTTGCTGGAAGTCGGGCACGATCACAGGCTGGCCGATGAGCAATCGCTCGAAGTGCTTCTGTGGGCCTGTAAGCTGCCTGCCAGTACAGATGGGCTCTCTGAGATCGATCAGCAGGTCCCACTCAATGAAGAAGCCTGTTATCTGTGTGATTCATGCGGAGAGGAGATTGTAATCCCGTTGGATCTGACCCAAGGTGCTAGTCAGACGTATGTCGAAGACTGTCCGGTCTGTTGCCATGCCAACATCATCCATGTCCAAGTCGATGTCCGAGGCAATCTTTCGGTCACCGCCGAGCCTGAGCAAGACTAGAAAGGCGACGGTGCTTCAAGCCGCACCATTTTTCTGCCCTGGCATTTTTCTGCCCTGGCATTTTTCTGCCCTGGCATTTTTTTGCCCTGGCTTGTTTTTACCGGCAGCCATCACGGCAGTAAAAAGCCGAAGCTGACCATGAATCGGTTGGCTTCGGATGCATCGAAGCTATAGTTTTCGCGCGAGCCCCAAAGGTATTCCGCACCGGCAAACGAGTAAGGGTTTGGTTGCCAAATCAGATTCACAGCAAAGTAACGCAATCGGTGGATACTATCTAGCGATTGGCCCGGCAAATTCGACACGGTACCTTCGCTGAAGGTCAAGTTGGTCGACCATTTGTCGGTCCACTGGTGGGTAAGTCCCGAGTACCAAGCTAGAGAGTCTAGTGCCCGGCCTCGGTCGGTGCTGATCAGCGCATAGTCGGGTAAATCTCGATAGCTGCCGATCCCCTGCCCCCAAAGGATGCCTCCGTAAGTTCGGCAACGTTTAGCGATGTCGTAAAAAGCGGTCCCATTGAGTCCCCCACCAGGTGCGGTTCGAACCGGTTGACCAGTGGGTTCATAAGCAAGCTGCCGCCCCAGTGCAGCTAACTGAATCTGTCCACGATCTGCCGTGTACCTGATTCGAGTTACAAAATCTGGCATTGGATTTCGAGCGGAACCTAAATTGTTTTGCAAGAGAAACTCATCAGGCTGCACATTTGGATTTTCGACCGAAGTCGACCAAGACCATCGATCATCGTACCACTTGCGAGTGTATCGCAGTTGAGCTTGACGTCGCCCAATGCTGGCAACGTCCCCAACATTGTCCAACGTATTAGGCAACGCTGCGCGGTGAGTAAACGTCGTCCATGTTTGACCAACGATCCAACGATTGTATTCACCATAAGCATGCCGAAGACGAAAGGTATTGCCTTGGCCATAAAAATCGCCTTCGACCATGAACCGAAGCGGAGTTCCCGCTTCGGTGATCCACCTTGCATCCAAGTTCAATCGAGTTTGTCGCGCATGAAAGCGAGTATTCGTTCGGTCTAGAGCATTGACAGGAATAGTCGCTGGATCAAAAAAATCGGTCGAATCGATAGGGTCGTAGTCATGGATCAAATCCGCTTTGACATAGCCACCGAATTTCACCGCCCATCGATCCTTGGTAATCAGCAGACCATTGCGATAGTCTTTCGGAAACTCGTTGAAGTTAAGCCCCATACTCAGCGCATCGGTTTCCGAGAATGCGCCTCCAACGAACGACCTTGGGGCATCGATCGCCGACATGTCTCCAAAGGTCGACATTTCCGGATAATCGTAGCTCGAAAGGCCGCTTGGGAACCTGTCGGCTTGAGCCGGAGCTTGCGAAACGACCTGCTCGGGTAACTCTGCACCCAGCGGAGGCTGAGCGTTGCCTTTGGCCAAGTTAGCTATGAGCAAGCATGCGCAACAGATAGCCAGTCGAACAGCAAACACTCTTGTTACACTCCGATTGCCCAGTGGTGCCAACCTTTGCCAGAGTCCAATGAAGAGTGTTTAAAAGTTGTAGTTGGCACGAAGTCCAACCAAAAGGGCCGTATCAAACTTTTCTCTCGATGGTACCAGGACTTGCAAGTCTGGAGTGATCGTTAGTCGCTTTCCAGTGGCGATGTTGTAGAACATCTCGACCCCTTGACCGTCGGTAAATCCACCGAAGATCGTATTGATAAATGGGGCGATGTCGTTGCTGGTGGCTGCATAATAATAGCCCACTCCAAAAGAGTCACTTGGACGGGTTTGCAAGGGGCTCGATCCACCGATACCGCTGCTGAGGAAATATCCAATCGGGTTGGTTCCTTGGTCGGCGATACCGGCTCGACCAAAGTAACCCCATCCACGTTTGGGATTCGAAGAATCGGTGACTAAATACTGATCGCAGTTCCAGTACAAAGACCACGAACCGGATTGCTTCGTGATCGGAACGTTCGGGAACAAGATCCGAGGATCTTGATCCAAGGCACTAAACTCGCGGCTGTTCCAAGTCCCGGCGATCAGTTGATGACCAGGCTTACCGAAAAAGTTCGTGGGAACTCGCATCTCGGTGGCCAAAGCGACACCATCGTTGAAAAGCTGATCAAATCCAGCAGTCCGCGTCGTGTCGGTCGCATTGAGGACATTGAAAATCAGCCATGGCTCTCCTTCCATTAAGAAGGCCATGCCGGTGCCAAGAGTCGAATAAGGGATCGTTCGAAGAGCGATTGGATTGGCGATCAAGGCACCGTTGGAGAACTGGCGGATACCACGTCCGTGGGCAAAGGCGTTCATGTCACCATCGAGCGTATCGAGCTTACCAGCATAAAGCACGAAGCTCTCCGAAAGAGCCTGGGTAAACAAGCAGTTGGTCAAATAGAGATTGGTGCTATCCAAGACGGGCAGATCGCCAGCGATCGTCGGAGGCAAAACAACACCGGCCGCGTCGTTGATCGTTTCACCAAAGCGATGTTCGGCTCGGAGTTTTAGAAACGCGCCTTGTTTGCCAATGAGTTTGCCGAAGTCGAAATTGGCCAGATAATCACCATGTCCGGCATATCGAAAATCTCGCTCCGCACCACCTGCAGTATTTCCGAAATAGAACTGCGTTAGGTTGTTCTGGAATGCCAGTCCATTTTGTTCCCATTCTTTGCGCTTGGCGGCTAAACCCGGGAATAATAGGCAATCGGAACCTGAGCCTGAGCCGAGTGAATCGCAAGCTCCCTGGCCTGCTCCATCACAACTGGGTTTTCCAAGTGCATTTGCGTCGCAGGTCGTAGTATCGCCGTTTTCGGTGCAGTCCTCGGTGGTTGCCATGTGGCCTGCAAGCGATACACGGACCGGTTCTTGTGCCTGGGCACCAACGCTAGCAAATACTGCGCAGGCACCGATTCCTAGCGTGCTAGCGATACGAAGTGAGTCTTGCAATTCAACGAGAAAACGCCGCCTATGATGCATTTTCATAAGATCTACCCGCCCCTTATTAGTCCAATCCCCTACCTAATTCCGATGCGACGGCAAAGCCGCTCGCTGGTTTGGGTATCGGTCACGGAGACTTCAGCGCGTGAGGTTTATGACGACGAAAAGGGGCTGAAGTCCCATTTTCTAGTAATCACGGTAGATTTACTCAAGATGGTCTTCTGGTGCAGTGTACTCGACGACCTGGTTGGTTAACGGATGCACAAAGGCGATCTTATAGGCATGCAAACGCATCGACTCTGCTTGGACTTCAAGAACCTTGGTAACCTCACTAGGATCGATCGACGTCGGGTTACGCGAAGTTCCACCAGGAAGATACAGTGGGTCGCCAACGATGGGGTATCCTAGGGCTGCCAGATGCAAGCGGATCTGATGGGTTCGACCGGTCATTGGCTTGGCTTCGATCAAAGTGCGATCCCCCTGAGTGCGTATCACCCTGAAATCGGTCACGGCACTTTGGCCTGCAGGATCCAAGGCTCTGCCACCATTGGCGAGCGTCTCTGGAGAGATCGCAAACTCGCATCTGGTTTGATGCCAAGCTGGTATGCCATTCACCCATGCCAAGTAGGACTTCTGGACAGTCCCTTGAGCAAACTGCGATTGGACTTTTGCTGCATAAGCGTATTTGCGAGTGAAAACAACAAGCCCTGTTGTCATCGCATCGATCCGATGAGCCGGCCTTAACTTCTCTGGAAAATACGCCTCGTGCAGGATCCACTCGAGGGTGTTCTTTTGATATCTACCAGAAGGGTGCAATGGAAGCGGTGCGCTCTTGTCGATCACCACGATCGCCGCGTCCTCATGAACAAGTCCGATATCGGGATTGATCGGTGGTTCAGTATAACCGGGGCTTGCGTGCAGGAATCGCTGTCCTTCTTGGACGATGATATCCGGTGACACCTTGAGCGTCTTCCACTGGGACTTGGTCGACGCCGGGGAGGTGATCTCTGTGGTGCTGATGGCATCGAGCCACTGTTGCTGTGTGTAAGGAGGATAGATTTCTTGCAGAGCATCGATGAGCTTCATCCCTGCACATCGCCTTGGGATCGAAATCCATCTACGGTTTTCATAGGGCTGAGAGCCTGGTTGCGACGATGCAATTTGCACAATGCGAGCTTGCCGAGCTTGTCGACTAGCTTGTATGGACTCCGACGGGCTCTTGTAGCAATAAGGACAACTAACTCCTTCTTGATACATCGATGAACTGCAATCCTGGACCGTCAGAACATGCTTGCAAGCGTAGCATTCGTAGACATCGGTAGGAGCCAAAGAAGGGTCGAGAGCAACGCGCTGGTCGAATACAAAGCATGTGCCGTCGTAGTGTTCCTGCTGGCACTCTTCGAAGTACTTGAGGATTCCCCCTTCGAGTTGATAGATCTGCTCGAATCCGAGTCCTTTCATGTACGGGCCGATTTTTTCACAACGGATTCCCCCGGTACAAAACATGACCACCGGTTGTTTTTTAATGTGGTCAGGCAAAGCCGAAGCTGCCT
>JAGWZB010000533.1 GCA_018969045.1 Planctomycetota bacterium
ATGAATTATGGTGGCGAAAAACGTCTACCATTGCCTTTTTGCGATAACTATCGCACTAGGTGCTCTTTCGCGACCACAAGTTTTCTTCAGACCCAAAGGGCCGACACAGGCTCTCCCGGGGTCGAAAGCCCCGGTTGCTTGTTCCCTATTGGTGTACCAACCCTTCGGGCGTATGGATCGACAATCATCGATAAAGCCGAGGAATTCTTGGCTCGAACGCCTGAACTCGAACGCCTGAAATGGCACCCACCATCATTCCATAAGGACCGGTTTTGGATGGATCGAGCGGTAATGGTCCTAGCATCTAACGTGTAGATATCTGTCGTACTGCTCACGGCAGGTCATGATGCCTGCCAGTTTCGCGGTACACAGTCGTTTTTTACGAGTCGATCTTTTGCCTTAGCTTCCCGGGTTCTACCCGCACCATCACCATGTATCTATCCTCGAACATTTTCAGAATCTGCTTCCTTGGCCTTCTAGTACTTAGCGGGTACTCAAAAGCTGAATTGATCTCTGGTTGGGATTTCCAAACGACCGGTACCGGAGGAACTGCTGTAGCATTCTCTCCGGCCACGCCCAAACGGTATTTCGCCAATTTTGGATCAGGAACCATTTACTTCGACGGAACCAACGGCTCAAGCGATTGGTTCGTTCCACCATCAGGTAACACTGGTACTGAGTTGGATGCCGCCAATGGAACCCGCTATAACCTGGGGCCAGGATTCGAGCGCAACATGTTCGGTGCTGCGGCCCTGGCACTTTTCGACACATCTGCGAACGGCAAATCAGCCGTTTTTCGATTCTCGATGAATGGGTTTCGAGACCTGGAGGTCAGTTACGCAGCAGAACGCGGATTCAGCGGGTTCCAGTCGCATACCTGGGCCAGCAGTATCGATGGTGTGAATTGGGTCGAACAACAGACCATCTCTCCTATTTTTACTCTGTACGAGTCTATGAGTCTTAACACAATCAGGAGCCTGGACAATGCATCCAATGCTTATCTGCGGCTGACATTTTTCGGAGCTACAAACTCTAACAACAACAGCTACAACCGATTAGATAACATCCAGTTCAACGCGTCTGCAGTCCCCGAACCAACTTCTTGGTTGCTCATCAGTAGCATTTCTCTTGCCCCTGCACTCTTGCGACTACGAAGGACTTTCGTACAACCGCCAGCGGCCAGGAGCTGAAATATTCTTAATTTCGAAAGAAGTCGATCCAACGGATCTCGATGCACCGAGGATTCTGATCCGCTAACCACTCCTTGGGCAATGTCCACAGAAAGCTTTGGCCTTGCTCAAGCGGTATCTTTACCGACTCAATCGGTTTGACCGATGGATCCAAAACACAAATCGATGGCTGTTTGGAGTCCAACTCCCGACTACGTACTGGATCCGTACTTCCAACGCTTATCGGTCGATCGGTTACCGACCAACTCTCCTGCATCCGCGTGGAGTTAAACTGGCCTGTGTACGTTCTGCATATTTTTTCTTCTGCCTCGAAGACCAATTCGACTTGCTCAAGTCCCTTGGTGTGTATTCGAAACGACAGCTTGGCGGGCCAAGTCTCCGAAGTGCGGCTTATTTTGAATCCGCCAATCCCCTTTTGACTGAATACTTCAACCACCCTCTGGTCAGCAGTTAAGGTTTTCCTGAACTCGATGCGATCTCCCTCCTTGATTTCGCTGATGACGAATTCGTCTTTCAATTCAATCTCCTTGGTACCAGGACTCTTTTCTTGCGATTGTGCTCGGGCCGTCGGAAACTCTGCCACGGTGATCCCAAATGCCAGTACGATCAACGCTGATATCGCGGGTCGCCAAGAACAACTGTCAGCCGCATCCTTCGACGGATACGTCTTGACGACTTGACCTTTGCGCACCACAAAGGAACCGGACATTTGAAACCCATCACCGACCAGAGTGCCAAACCCATAGCCTTTGAGAATCGCTGCTTTGAATCCCTCGATCCAAACTCGCAAGCCAAATAGTTGATTCCAAGTCCCGCGAGGCAATTGATACGCTCGAAACAACTTACACTGCGGATCGCTAATGACCGGGCAATCTTCCAGCCCATAGGACTTCATCATTTGGATCCCTTGATCGACACTCCCCATGTGGACAACCACGGGCAATAAGCCGCGCTGCTGCCATTGCAGTCGCGCTTTGCTGAGCTCATCGAGGGTCTCCCTGCAGAAAGTACAACCGGCATGCCGCAGAAACACAAGCAATACATCTTGATGAGCACTCAACTGGCCAATCGATTCTCCCTTGGAGGTTTTTGCAAGCTCGTTGGCTTGTTCTAAACTCCACTCTTGACTCTCCGTCAACGACTGCTTGTGGACT
>JAGWZB010000084.1 GCA_018969045.1 Planctomycetota bacterium
AACCTGGGAATCGCCCATCGACGACTCATGGCAGAACTTCCCCCCGAGAGCATCTATCGTGAAACCTGCAAAATTAGTTTGTTGAGTGAAATTGCAGAGCTTTGGAAAAGGAGCATGCAAGCTGCTCGGAACTCGCAAGTCATCGGTCGAATCGATGGTTTTGGGGTCAGCTCAAGCCGACCTGTTCCAAATCCGCTTCTTGGGAAAGAACCCTCGTTGAGCTCTCCCTCAAGCCGCAGCGGTAAGTCCGAAGCGGCTTAAGCGATTCCGCTAAAACCCTGAGGGACTACCAAATCCTGACCCGTTTCTCTGGCGCGATGTACATCGGAGAATCGGGCTGGACATTGAATGCTTCGTAGAACCCATCAAGGTTCGAAACGATACCGTTGCATCGATATTGACTCGGGGAATGCGGATCGGTCTTGATACGCTTGCGCATCTCCGCTTCACGGTACTTGCGTCTCCAGACTTGGCCCCATCCTATAAAAAACCTTTGTTCGCCGGTGTATCCATCCATGACCGATGAAGTTTTGCCCTCGAGCGACAATTTGTAAGCAGTCAGCGCCACGCTCAGACCTCCCAAATCTCCGATGTTTTCCCCAAGGGTGAACTTGCCGTTGAGGTTGATACCCGGCAGTGGCTCGTACGCGTTGTACTGACTGACAAGCTGCTCGGAACGCTTGATAAATTCTTTTTCGTCGTTCTCAGTCCACCAGTTTCTCAAGTTCCCGCGTCCATCGTACTTGCTACCAGAATCATCGAATCCGTGGCTGATTTCGTGGCCGATCACAGCACCAATAGCGCCATAATTAATGGCATCATCGGCATCGAGATTGAAAAACGGTGGTTGTAAAATAGCCGCAGGAAAAACGATCTCGTTCATCGAAGGATTGTAGTAGGCGTTGACGGTCTGCGGGGGCATAAACCACTCGCTTTTATCGATCGGCTTGCCCAACTTATTGAGCGCATAGAAATGCTCGAACTTTGCGATCGCGGCAATGTTGCTCACGACGTCCTTTGAAGAGATTTGCACCGAAGAGTAGTCTTTCCACTTGTCCGGATATCCGATCTTGGGCGTAAAGAGCTTGAGCTTCTCCTTGGCTTGAAGCTTGGTCCCATTTCCCATCCACTCCAGAGCTTCGATTCGTTTTTCGAAGGCTTTGAGCAGATTACCCACCAGTTGATTCATCCGTTCCTTGGCTTTGGGAGAGAAGTGTTTTTCCACGTACAGCTTCCCAACAGGCATCCCTAATAGCGCGTTGCAGGCGTCGACTCCGCGCCGCCACAGCGGCTCTTGCTGCTCGACTCCGCTAAGCACCGTTTTGTGGAAATCAAAGTGGAGTCCCTCAAGCTCTTCGGTCATCACCGGAGCAAAGGTGTCGATGGTTTGAAATGCCAAATACGCCTTGAGCACTTCGACATCGGTCTTCGAAAGGATCTCTTGGGCTTGCTGGAAAAAGCTGGGCTGGCCGACGATGATTTCTTGAACCTCTGGCAAACCCACCGCTTGAGAATACTCCTTCCAATGCAACCCGGGGGTCTTGGCCGAAAAATCCGCAACGCTGGTTTTGTTGTACCGTTTGATGGGATCTCGAAGCGAAACTTTGTCCCATTGAACTTTCGCGAAACCAGTTTCCAGCTCCAGGATCTTCGAAGCCATCGTCTGGGGATTTTCCCAGCCGATACCCTGAAGCATGTCCTGGATGAAGGTCTCATATTTCTGACGCCGGGCTACCAACTCCGGATCGTTCTCTAGGTAGTAGTCCCGATCCGGAAGCGTCGTTCCATCTTGATACAGGTAAACGGCATACTGATCCGACCTGCGATCGTCGACGTCGACCCCTGCAGCAAAAAAACTGGGGATGCCATAGATGGATAGCTCACCGGCCAACCGGATCGCATCCTGGTGGATCTTGATCGTCTTGATGGTATCGAGCCACGGTTTCACCGGTCCAATACCCGCTTGGTTCCTCGCTGCAATGTCTGTATAAGACTTAAAGAAACTACCAACTTGCTTGGCCTCTGGCGATGCATCGGCTGAAGCGCTTGCCTGCTCAATGATCGTGCGAATCGAAGCCTTGGTCTCAATATCCAAAGCCGTAAATGCCCCGTAGTTGGACTGGTCTGCTGGGATGTCTGTCGAGTCGAGCCAGTTCTCATTGACGAATCGAAAAAAATCGTCGGCTGGACGCAAAGACTTGCTGATGTTCTCCTTCTCGACCCCCGAGACTCGAATCGGGATTGGAGCAGCCTTGGAATCCTGGGCCTTCAATCCGCACCGATCGCTCAGCGTTAACGAACTGACCAAACACGCCGTACCGAGTCGAAACAACAAAGCCTTTTGCATAACGAGCCTCCCGAGTAACCCTTTGCTAACAACATCTGCGAAACCAAATCGCAAAAGACAATGTTAACTCTAGGTTGAGCATCCATAAAGGCGTCTAATTTTGTTTTCGAGCTAGAACCTCTCGGTCGGAAATGCGCACCACCCAACAAAGATCCAACAAAACATTGGTAATACCCAAACGGCAAGCTCGCACCAATGCTCGAGTCGCTTGAGCCGAGGGCTTAGCGGCTCATTCCATCCAAGAGCGGTATTGTCATGGGTCGAACGAATCAGTTTGCTGTACTGGATCGACGTTTCCTTGGCGAGGCCTTGCTCCACCAGATTGTCGACTATTGCATGCATCGGTTGGGTTTGCAGTTGCTCGAATCCCGTCGGTAAAGAAATACCATAGTCCGGATCGAGAATCCAAGTTTGTTGATCGTGATGAACTTCAAGGACCACATGACCACCAAGACCGATCAAACGGGAAGTTAATCCTTGGCATTGAAGTAAATCCTGCAAGACGGCCGCCCGTTCGGAGCAGTCCCCTTCTCCGGCAGAAACAATCCACCGTGGATTCTGTGTTCGCAAAAGCGGAGAGTAAAACTGCCCGAGCAACCACTGGATCCAGTTCTCCCAAATCTCCAATTCTCTCCCCTGGGTGTGCGTGGTGATCGAGTGCACATAGAGGTTCGCGGCTCGGGGCGTCATAGGCTCGTTGGAACTGGCGAAGATCTTTTTTGTGTGATACTCGAACAACCGTTCGAAAGAACGCCCCTCTGAGAATAGGAATCGTGAGAACAACCCAAAACTGCTAACACAAGCCGCAACCATCAGCAACCAAAATGGTACAAGTCGCTGGGGCTTTGTAAGGCTGTTTTCCGTGGAGTAATATCGCATTCCGAAAACCAGCCGCATTTCTTATCGATTTCACACGCTTGCCACGTAGCCCTCGGGGCCGATACACTGGAGCTAACAACCCTGTTGACTTAAGCGAGTTTCTCGCCAAGTAAAAAACAACAGATTTGTAATCCATACAAAACCGTTAGCTTTGGGCTGCATGCATGGAAGCGTCAGGAGATTGCAATACAGATAGAAAGCCGATGGGCAAATGGACCGAGTCCTTCACGGACTTTGGACCAGATGTGCTCTTTAGCGATCCAACACTTCGATCCTGCATGCCCACGCTTGCACGTATCGATGCGTGCGATTTGAAGTCCACCGGATCGATCCAAAAGGAGCTGAAAGCACTCGTTCAGCAGTATGTGCCTTATAGCCCCGGTGTGTATGGGATTCTTGATCCGCTGAACCGTTTGGTCTATGTGGGAAAGTCCAAGGCGCTGCGAGCGAGACTATTGAGTTACTTTCTACCGGGATCTAAGGATGAAAAGGCGGGTCAGATACTCAAGCATGCCCGAGGAATCGTCTGGGAAACCCAGCCAAGCGAATTCGCCGCCCTGTTAAGGGAGCAGTCCCTAATCCGCACTTGGCAACCAACACTCAATGTTGTCGGGATGCCAAACCGCAGTCAACCTGCCTTCCTGAATCTCGGGCGAGGACCCGCGGAGTCTTTCTATGTGTCGCGCCAATGGGATACTCGGGCCTCGATCTGCCGGGGACCTTTCTACGGTACAACGAAATTGTTTCGCGCTGTAGAGGTGCTCAATCGTCATTTCATGCTTCGAGACTGTTCCACCAAAATACCCATGCTCTTTTCAAATCAACTCCCACTGTTCGAACTCCCTGAGCGAGCAGGATGCTTGAGGGCAGAATTAGGAACGTGTATCGCGCCTTGCTTGACAGATTCTCTCAGAGCCGATTATCAAGCACAAGAAAAGCTTGCTCGAAACTGGATGGAGGGTCAGTCGGCTAGCATCCACGTAGAACTCGCCGAGCAGATGAAAAAGGCGATCGAAAGAACGCAATTCGAGCGTGCCGCAAGATTGCAACAGGACGCTTCGATCATCAAATGGCTGCACGGAAAACTCAAGCAGCTGCAAAAGGCATCTTGCACTCCTCCGAGCCTCTACTGGGTGGAAACCACAGGAGGATCAGGGTTTCCCAAACAAGGGATTTTGTATTTGATGCGATCCGGAGGTGTTCAATATGCCATCGCGGCAAAAGCAACAACCAAAGCCAGACAAGACGCCTTGGAAAAATGGATTCACGCTCAGAATGAGGTTGAACTGAAGTATTGTCGTCCCCATGAATCCCTGGGGCTCGTTGCAACTTGGTTCCAAAAGAATCCATCGCTGCGGAAACACCATCTCCCAGTGAAATCACTGGGAGATGCTTTAGAAAAGTCGATTCGATTGCCTACAAGTACGCAAAACAACGGAGCTTAGTTGTCGTTGCCGCCGCCACCAGGACGTCGGTTGCCACGACCACCACCAGGTCCGCCTTGGCCACCAGGTCCTCCGGGACCGCCAGGACCACCTTGGCCCCCGAATCGGAATTGAGGTTCAGGGAACTTGAACTCAGGACCCTTGAGCGACTCCATGTCCTCTTTCTGCTTAGCAGTAAGCACCTCCTTGAGCTTGGCTTCGCCTTCCTCTCGCATCTTGGTCATTTTTTCGCGAGCATCTTGATTGAAACCACCTTGGAAGAGTTCGCGCATCTTTTCTCCGTTGGCCTTTTCGATCTCAGCCATCTTGGCTTTCTGATCGTCGGTGATTCCCAACCGGGAGGCAACTAGCTTGCTCTTGACTGCTTGAACGTTGGATCGTTGAATCACCAACCCGACGAGACGGTCGACTTGCTTGGGGTCGAGGATTTCCTCGACCTTGGCCTCGTTCTCTTCGGTGATTTTCTGCATCTTTTCCATCATCGCTTGCATATCTTGCGGATTGAAAGCTCCAGGTTGTCCTCCGCCCCCATTGGCTCCACCAGGACCACCCCCTTGTGGGCGCAAGTTCCGCATCGATTCCATCACCGATTTGCCAAGTTCTTCAAGTTCAGCGACTTGGTCTTCATCGAGCTTAAGCTCTTCACGAACTTCCTTCATGGCAAGCAAACCGGTGACACCGCCACCCATCATGCCGCCACCCATACCCATCATCATCCGTCCACCACCTGCACCACCTTGGCCACGACCGCCACCGGGTCCACCGGGGCCTTGAGCCAGAGCCCCAAGGCTCATCGCTCCGACCAAACTCAAAGACAGCGCAATTCTCGACAAAAGTTTCTTCATTGGCATGAGGTTAACCCCAACTGAAACACTAGTATTGAAAGAACGTATCAGAAAAGTGGTTGCCGGCCCGACACTAGGCGACTGTCGGTTATGCTACACCATCAGGTATCCTTTGTAACCCATAGATTCCGATGTCGTTTCGCTAACCCTAAAAAATTTTCTTATGGAAAACTCGAACTTTCTACCAAGTTCCTCCCAGGTCCTGAGCATGCGAGACGCCGCTTTGGGACAAATGGAGTTTGCCCGCAAGTATACCTTGGGGCTGATTTCCGAAGTTCCCGAAGAGCTTTGGCAAGTGGCACCGGCGGGAATTACTAGCCATTTTGCTTGGCAAATCGGCCATTTGGCTGTCGCTCAGTACGGGCTGATGCTCTTCCGCCAACGCGGCAGGGCTCAAGGCGATTTGGATCTGATGCCAGGCTGGTTTCGGAAACGCTACTCACGTGGAACCAGCGCCGTGGATGACCCAAGCCCCCATCCGGATCGAGCGACGATGCTAGCGATGCTCGAGCGGATTGACCAGGCTTCGAGCCAATTCATGAAGCAAACCACGGCTGATTCGCTCTTGGAACCCACGGAAATGCCCTACGCTGCCTTTCCCATTAAACTCGGGGCTTTTCTATTTTGTCCGCTTCATGAATCGATCCACTCAGGGCAAATTGGACTCTTGCGACGGGCCCACGGCCTTTCGCCCGTGCGTTGAGGTTCTAGGTGCAATTGGACTACTCGCCCGGCAAGACCACTTGCTACACTCCCGACACTCCCGGGACATCCCCAATCCCTTTGCCAAGCCCCTCGTTTTCCTCAAGAAGGAACGACCATGGAGGTCGCCAACCATCAAACCTACACCTGGCTGGATCGCCTCGTGTACTGCATTTTTCGACTCTTGATCTGCGCCATCCAATCGATCTCCCTAGAGCGATGCCAAAGACTTTCCAAGCTTGCCGGGTACGTTCTATCGAGGATTCTCAAAGTTCGACGCTCACTCATCGAAAGCAACCTGCAACGGGTCTTCCCGGATTGGCAAGCCCAGCAACGGGACTCAACCCAAGAGCAAATGTGGGAACACTTGATCTTGATGATGTGCGAAATCGCCCATGCACCTCGCAAAATCCATCGAGAAAACTGGTACGAACACTTCGATGTACCGGATCGAAAGCAGTTTTTGCAATTGGCCTTGGACAGGCGTCCAAAAGTCCTGGTCTCCGGACATTTCGGCAACTTTGAACTCGCAGGATTCGTAACCGGGCTTTTTGGGATCTCAACGACCACGATCGCCCGACCTTTGGACAACGGCTTTGTTCATGATTACATCGATCGGTTTCGTTCAAGCGGCGGTCAATTCATGCTCTCGAAATCCGGGACAGCAAGCCAAGTCCAATCGCTGCTGGATCAAGGAGGTATGCTATCGCTACTTGCCGATCAATACGGAGGGCCCAAAGGTTGCTGGGTCGAATTTCTGGGGCAACTGGCATCCTGCCATAAAGCCCTAGCCCTCTTTACTCTTTCAAGCGGCGCTCCCATGGTTGTCTGCTCGAATATCCGCAAAGAGCAACCGCTTGAGTTTGAAGTCAGGATCCTAGGCCTTGCCGACCCAGCATCCAAAGATTGTCCCGATTCAATCATCGCAATGACTAGGTGGTACAATCAATGCCTAGAAAACGCCATCCGCCGCACCCCTAGCCAATATTGGTGGGTTCACCATCGTTGGAAGGGGACTCCTCCTACTAAAATGGCAAAGGTCGCCTAAATCCCATGCCTAAAATACACAGAGCCCTGGGCCTTTCAATCACTTACCCAGACAACTGGACCGTCAGCGAAGATCTTCACGAAGAACAAGTCGTTGGCTTTCAAATCCAAAGCCCAGCCTCCGCCTTTTTGTCGCTGCTTAGTTTTGACTGGTCTACCACTCCCGACCAAGCCATCGAGCAAGCAACTCAAGTGATCCAGTCTGAATACGACAACGTCGAGATTGAAAATTTCGACCCCGAACTGGTCTCTCATCCAGGGCCACTTTCTGATCGACGCGGCCGCGAACTGTACTTCTACTATCTGGACTTGCTCATTCGCACCAAACTCATCGCCTTCGGGGTCCCGCACCACACCTTCTTGGTCCAGTTCCAAGCAGAAGACTCCGAGTTCGAATCCATGGAACGTGTCTTCGATGCAATGCTCCTGACTCTGTGCCAATCCATCAAAACGGACTAAGTCCCATCGTGTGGTCCCATCGTGTGACTGGAACCTAGGAGCCTGAAGAAAAGAAAAAGCCTCACCCAACAACGGTTGGTCACGCCCGAAATCCAACCACCGCCAGGTGAGGCAAGTTCTTTGTTTTAGAGTGTTCGTAGCAGACGGATCAGTCGCCTCATCCGTCCTTCGAACTGCTCAAAAGTCTACCGCATGAATCGACTCTTGGCCACGATCGCCAAAGTTTTTTTTAAGGATTTTTACCAATTCGCGTGTTCGCTTTTTGGGTTTTTTACGTCCACCCTAAAAACACTGGGAAAACATGTTATTTATGTTGCGTGCCCTGTTAGCCAATGCGACTTTTTCCAACCCATGGGATTAAAACTTTCGGGATTTTAATCGATCCATCAGCCTGTTGATGATTTTCCATCACTGCAATTAATGCTCGGCTGATCGCGACCGCTGTTCCGTTAAGCGTATGCGCAAAATGGGTTCCTTTTTCCCCTTTGACGCGGTAGCGTATGTTCAATCGACGCGCTTGATAGTCGGTGCAATTGGAAGTGCTCGTCACTTCTCCCCACTGACCTCCTTCACCTCGTCCGGGCATCCACGCCTCTAAATCGTACTTGCGATAAGCAGGTCCTCCGAGATCCCCGGTAGCCGTATCGACGACTCGGTAGGGAACTTCCAATGCATCAAAGATTTCGCATTCGATCGCACGAAGCTCTTCATGGATCGCGCTGCTTTGATCGGGCAAACTGAAAGCAAACATCTCGACCTTGGTGAATTGATGAACTCGGTACAGACCTCTGGAAGCTCGCCCGGCGGCTCCAGCTTCGGTCCGAAAGCAATGGCTGATTCCGACGAGTTTTAGTGGCAATTGCTCTGCCTCAAGCACCTGGTTGTGGTACATCCCTCCGAGTGTGATTTCGGCCGTTGCAACCAAGTTCAGCTCTGTATTTTCGATGCTGTAAATCTGAGTTTCAGGCCCACGTGGAATAAATCCAATCCCGTGCAAAATGTCGGTATTGGCCACATCCGGTGTGGAAACAGGAACAAACCCTTTCTGAACCAAATGACTCACCGCAAACTGCTGCAAGGCAAGTTCCAAAAGAACGGCATCTCGCTTGAGAAAATAAAACCCAGCACCCGCCACTCGAGCTCCCGCCTCAAAGTCGATCATGTCATGAATCGCCCCAAGTTCCAAATGGTCTTTGGGTTTGAAGTCAAATTGAGGGATCGCAGTGGCTCCGCGAGCAATTTCCAAGTTGTCATTGTCGTCGCTGCCAACAGGAGCCGATGGATGGGTCATGTTTGGAACGCGCGACAAGAGCGCGTCGATCTCTCGATCCAAGGCATCATGGTCCTTTTGTGCTTGCTCTTTCTGAGTTCGTAAGACCCTGCCCTGCTCCTTGAATTCCTCACGCTGCTCCGGAGCGACCTTTCCGATCTGAGCGCTGACTGCGTTGGCTTGCCTGTTTAAATCTTCGGCCTCGGCTAACTTGGCCCTCCTTTGCAATTCCAACGCGACGATGTGATCAATGTCCGCACTGACCCCTCGATGTTCACAATTGGATTTCACCGCTTGGGCGTTCTCTACAACATATTTTCGGTCAAGCATGATTTACTTTTTCCAATGGAATTACGGGCCCGGTTGGCGACGACCTTCATCGACTGAGCCAATCGATTTTTTGCGTCTGAAAAGTTTACCGGATTTGCGGATTTTGAGGATACCGAAGCAATTTCGGTTCAATAATCCGACCAATTGCCAACCGAATCGCAACGGCGATGTCCGACGCTACTTCGAAACGATGATTCGAATGTCTCATGTTCCAAGCTAAACGACCATCCAATGCTTCTACGTGCCCTTGGCCATACTGGCTTACTGACCCTTGGATTTGTTGCCTGGATCGCAGATCCGGCATCCGGACAACTCGACAGCCCAGGAGCTTCCGGTTCCGAATCGTCCTTGGATTCCTCGGGCGTTTCGAAATCAGACGAAAAAGCCGCCATCGGTAAATACCGCTTTGAGCCCCAACCCAACCGCGAATACCTGATCCAGCGGGCTCGGCAAGAATCCGATGCCCGCAGGAACTTGTTGCAATACTACCAAGCTTTGGGCTGGAACTATGCCCAGCCAACCGTCGATGGAATGACCTTGCATCCCTATCCACGATCCAGAAGGCCGTTTTTTGTTAAACCTATACGCCCTTGGTAGCTACTGGATCTGGAGTTACTCGGTCTGCAGTGTGATTGCCATGACCACCGGGGCTGATTGATCTCGGCCCTTGATCAAACTGATTTTCTGCATCGCCTTGCGCTCCTTGGGCAACACTGTCAAATAACGAATTTGACGACCATCAAGGTCAAAAGCAAACTCGCTCTTGGGCACGTCGACGCGACGGATGTAGTCGGCGAAGTGTTCGCCATTGATCAACTCATGGTCTTCGGTTGCTCCGTCCTCATAAGTGATCCTGACAATCATGCTGGTACTGCCCTCGCGACTTGCCGGGAACGACCAACCTCCAACTCCACTGAGGAAATGGATCGCTACGGCCGGTGCATTGCAGACTACTTCGACACTCTTTGGCATCTTGGGAGCCATTTTCCCGTTCGGACCATAAAGCATGATCGCGTTGGGAACTCGGTCCTCTTGCGGATCGATCAGCACAAAAGGAACGCCCTTGAACATCTTGGGTTTCCAGTCGGGAAACACCAACCGTTCGACCTGCCCATCAGGGTCAAAGAACATCCCTCGACTGGTGATCGACGTGGCGACCGAGGCGATCGATAACGGAACGTACTTGCCTTTGGTGGTGAGAAACTCAAGCAGATCCTTCATTTCGTCGCGAGTCATTTGACTCTCAAAACCTTCGGGCATCAAAGATTTTTGCGATCCACTGAGGCGTTCAATGTCCTCGCGTAAAACAACTTCGCGTTTACCCTGGACGTTGATCAACTCGATCGAAGTCTTGCTCTCGGAGGCCATCATCCCGGTGACAACACTGCCATCGGTGGTTTGGACGTTGTAGGTCCTAAAGTTGCCCTCGACACTTCGATTCGGGTCCAGGATGTGAATCAATAGCTCATGCTTTGGATGCACTGCCATTCCCGTTAGCTCAGGCCCGATTTGATTTCCCAAGTCACCGTGTTTGTGGCACAGGGCACAGTGTTTTTGGTAAACGAGTTTGCCATTGGCACCGTCCCCCTTGGTATGAGCAGCATCTTCCCAGGCTTGGACGACCCGTTGACGGTCGGCGTTTGGAATTCCGCCAGTGTTTTTCATCATCGCCACGGCTTTTTCCCGAATTTTGTTGTCCGGGTGATCTCTCAGGAGCTGGCGTTGGTCCAGTTGCAAGTCATTGATGCTCAGTTCTCCAGACTCAATGGCCGCGATCAAATCTCTGGTCGAATCGGGCTTCGAGAGCATCACCCGCAACGAGCCTCTTAAAAACTCAGGGGGTAGAGTCCTGGACTTGTCGATCAGCGATTTCGTCAAACCTGGTGCTTTCGATCCACCCAAGGCCGAGACGATCCCAGCGGAAAACTCAGGAGTAGACTGAGCCGTTACCAACGCCAAAAGGGAATCGACCACCTTGGGGCTTCCAACCTCCAGAGTCACCATTTGCTTTGCGGCCAATAATCGCCTTTCGATCGCCAACGAATCGTTGTTGAGGATATCCACGAGTTCCTTTCGAAGCGATGCGATCGCCTCGTCGATCTTTGCGACACCGAGTGTCTCGGCCAGCTGGATAACCTGTCCTTTGGAATCCAAAGGCAGATCGCCCGAAAGCCAATACTTGACCAATCCATCGGTTGCGCTTTGAGGTAAGCTCAGCCGATAGTCCTTAGGCCATCCTTTTGCCAACCCCTGGATCACTGCTCCTGTCACTTGAGGGTTGGATTTTTCAACGATCAATGCGCTAAAGGCCTGGGCACTGATCTTATTTCTGGCTGCATGCTCGGCGACGATCGCGATGCGATTGAGCATTTCCTGCGACGGGGCAGCTTGGGCATTAGCGATCCATCGAGGCAAAACCTCCGAAGCGTGCGCACTGGCTGCACTGGTCCAAGCGTCCATCAACCAACGGTCTTGGACCGTGGTTTCAGAGGCGAGCTTTTCACCAACGCCTTTGGTTCCCGTGGCGACTGCTTGCGAAGGACAATCTGAAAGTTTAAGCAATGCGGCCAGTTTCAATTGAGCATCTTGGGATTCAAGAGCCCTGCTTCCAAGAATCGCTTGCAAGGTTTCGCCATTGGGCTCTGCAGCTTGTATGGCATTTCGAACCACCGCATCGCTTGGGTGATTCATCGCGGCAAGAAGCGGAGCACCCTTCCATTTACCTTGAGCGCTAAGCACCCAAATGGCATGAATCGCTCCTGGATTCAGACCGATTTCATCCACCTTGGTGTCGGACACCAATTGCTCAAGCGAGTTGATCGTGTTGGCAGATAGACCGCTTTTCTCGGACAACAACCACTGTGCGGATTTTCGCCAAAACATATTCGGATGCTTCAAAGCGGCAATCAATTGCTGCTCGTCTTGCTTGGACAAACCTTTGTTTACCAAGCTCTCGTACCCCTTGAGACTTTCAGCCGAGAGGCCTTTTTCTCCCCGATACACGACACGATAGACCCGACCGAATCGCTTGTCGCGCAGTTTGGTTTCGTAAGCGTTCCCTTTACCGGTCTGGAAACCTTGGGGAGTTGGGTTGTGCTGAACGATGAAGTTGTACCAATCCAGATACCAAACATTACCGTCGGGACCCACTTCGGCCATGATCGGCGAACTCCATTCATCATCGCTGGCCACCAAGTTAAATGGATTGGTGGATTTGTATCCGGCACCATCGCGATTCAGAACAAACGCTCCGACGATATGCCCCGTCGGTTCGCATACAAAAGCCAGTCGATTCCACCATTCCCTGGGGTAATTGCGAGCTGTGTAGAGGGAGTGTCCAGCCGCAGCCGTGTACCCACCGTGCCAGTCGACCTGCCTTACTTTGTCGGTCGCTGCCGCGAATTTATAACCATCGGCGATGTTGCTCAATACTTGAGGAGACCAGCCGGAGACTTTCTCGTAGTAACGATTGGGTATCGGCATGAAAATACTTGGATTGCCGTTGGCCGTCGAGCCAAAAATCAGGCCTTCTTCGCTGATCCCTAATCCCCAAGTATTGTTGTTGGTTGAACGCACGAACTCAAGCTTGGTCACCTTCAAAGAGTGCTTATCGAACGCATCGGTAGGTTCGGCGGAACTGCCACCATCTTTTTCCAAGCGGAAAGCTGGAGCGGTGGGGCTTGAGGGTGCTGCTTCGATCGCAAACCTCCAGAAACCTTGGCGGAAGCCTTGTTGCCGCTCACCATTGATCACTGGGCGTGAATCGTTGTAGCCTTGCATCCCCCAAATCCAGTTGTCCAGGCCCAACTGGAAATTGCTCACTCCACCGTGCGTGTCTCCCATGCCCCATCCGGTGATGAGTTCTTGTTTGAAATCTGCAACATCGTCACCGTCGATGTCCTTGAAGTAAACGGTCTTGGTCCCGTCTTGAATGATCGCACCATCTCGCACCAAAACGATGGCAGTCGGGATGCTCATGCGTTGTGCAAAGACTGTGAACTTATCCGCCTTGCCATCCCCGTTGGTATCCTCGCAAATCCGGATGCGATCCCGTCCGGCCCCTTGGGGCTGGAGTTCATTCGGATAATCGACGGTTTCGCAAACCCAAAGCCGTCCTTTGTGATCCCAGTTCATCGCGATGGGCTTGCCACCTAACCCAGCGATGCCCAAGTCGGCTTCGCCTTCTAAAGCATCTTTTTCGCTGGCCCAAAGTTCCGTTTGAAAACCTTCGGGAGTCACGTAGTGCTTTTGCGATTCCGAAGCGGTCAATGGCAGTTGCATGCGGCTCATCGGTTCGGCTTGGCCATTGCGTGCCCCGGGCTGATAATTGGGGATCTCTTTACCAACATCGGTGTAGTTGAACGGGGCAACATCTTTCCGTGCTGCCGTCATCTTTGGTATTTCGAATCGGGTGGTATCTTTGAAAACGGGGAGTTTCGAAGGATCCTTCTGGGCCGTCCAAGTGATTCCTCGTGCAACTAGGTTTTGGAAGCCGGGGTTAGCCCAAGTATCCATGTTGTGTCCCCAGGCCGTGTAAAAAACGCGTCCTTTGCCGTGGGTTCGAACCCACGTCCAAGGTTCCGCTTTGGTATCGGGTGCTAGTTTCCCCTGGCGTCGCTCTTCCAAAACAATCCGATCTTGCGAATTATGCAAATGGTGGATGTAGGTTTCATCCCAGCTCTCAAATCCGCCAAATCCTTGCATGATCGGGTGCTGCGGCTCGGTGATGACGGTCGCGAATCGTTCGCCACCATGCTCTTTGAACTGAGCTCCCACCAGTTCGACATACGCTTTGGAATTTCGAAAGCAAAACGATGCGCAGTGCAGAGGGACAATCCCGTGCCCTGCGGCGACATAGTCGAGCATCGCCTTTTCTTGCTCGGCTCCAAGTTGATCGATGTTGGCGTAGATCAACAGCGTATCGAACTCACCGAGTCGCTTGGGTGAGAGCGATGTGACCACATCCTCGCTATAGGTGACCTCGATCCCATAGGGCCTAAGTGCCGGTCCCAAGACTCGGTAGAGATCCGCAGGCTTGTGGTGGCCTTGGTCTCCAAGAAAAAGTACCTTGAGGGGTTTTTGCCCCGCAGCGTTATCTTGAACGGTCGGTTCTGCTGCCAGGCAGCCTAGGCCGCTCCAAAGGCCTATCGACACAGCAAGAATCCAGGCTGCAACATTCCAAATTGGCTTAGACATCGGAAGTCCTATATGTATTGAAAACGATGAAATTCAGGTGGATGGGCGCACTAAAAATTGGCTCGATGCTGCTCAGCGGAGCGTGAATTCAGGCAAGGCGACGATTTTGCCACCTTGCTGCGTGCTTTGATGGGCACAAATTCCAACGCA
>JAGWZB010000534.1 GCA_018969045.1 Planctomycetota bacterium
GATGCAGCCGTCGCCGATTGCGGGTGCCATGATAACCGCATGGACAAAGTATGGTGGAATGAACTGTACATGGGATGGCCAATTGGACCTCACTATGAAACCAACTCGAATGTGGTTAACGCCCATAAGCTTAAAGGCCATTTGC
Organism: Planctomycetota bacterium; assembly: GCA_018969045.1. Taxonomy (GTDB): domain Bacteria; phylum Planctomycetota; class Planctomycetia; order Pirellulales; family Pirellulaceae; genus JBKCUI01. The sequence goes on from JAGWZB010000534.1 coordinate 146, forward strand.
AATTGGTTGTCGGCGAACTCGATACCAACGTCGATCCGGCTTCGACCATGCAAGTCGTCGATGCGCTGGTCCGGGCCGATAAGGACTTTGAATTGTTGCTGATCCCTGGGGGTGGGCATGGCATCGGATCCTCCCCTTATTGCAAACGTCGACGCGACGAATTTTTCCGCAGGCACCTGCAGGTTGCAAAGTGAAACCGAACTTTGCTTGTTGCTGGTTTAGATCGAACCTTCTGGTTTGTCCGATGTGTACACACTTGGAGCGTTCGTTGAGGTATCTGTGTTGGTCGATTCGCGTTGGACCCAAGGTGATTGGGTGTCCCGTCGCACCAACCGAAAATACCTGCTGATGGCATCTTTTGCCAACTGGCGACCGCCGGTGGCTCTGAGAAGCTCTCCCATCGACTCAACATGTTCGCCGAAATCCGCCTGCGAAGTCGTAGGAAGCGTTTTCGGTCGTCCGAAAATGGGAAATGCAGCGATTAAGGCCACCATGGCCACCATGGCGGCGTGGATGGTGATGACGTTGAAGGGCCACACGGTTAGCATTTCGAAACCCTTGTTTTCCTCCTGAGACGTTCCTTCTTTTATCGGAGGCTCAGTGTCCATCGATACAAATCCAACGGTTCCACTGGAGAACTGATCGACGATCTTATTGGCTAAATTGCGATTCGCAGGATTGAGTAAGTTGATATTGGAAATGGCTGCACTGCTGGACAAAACGATGACACGGCTTGATGAGTTTCGGTAGGCAACGGAGCTAATCAGCGGCAAGCCATCTGCGCTAGCAAGCAGTGTTTTGGTTTCTCCCATGTCACTTCGCAGGACCCCCTTTGCGATGCGCAGTAGTTCTTCGTCGTCGGTGTTCCAGATATTCGCGTATCGAACCCCTAATGGCTTGAAAAGATTGGGCAAGATAAATTGACTTTTGCGAGGTGGTGCTGGAGTCGGCATCGCTGGTGCCGTGGCAATGGTGTTCCAATCGAGTTCCTTGGTGAGCAAACCAAGTTGGTTTAGGTCGAAGGGATGCAGCGAAGATCGCAGGGGAATCGAGCACTTGGTCAGGCTAGGATCGCCGGACCAGTCCCCCTGGAAATTCGTCACGTTGCGAAATGCTCCAGGTGTTTTTCGCCAGTAGAACCAAGGAGTGATCAGCAAGTCACGATGGGTGTCACGTTTATCATCCAATTGGTTCGCAGAATTGGCTGCTTGGATCTTCATGCGCGCACGTTCCTGCACACTTAGTCCATTGCTTAGGTCATCAGCAACCCTTTCCCAGTAATCGGCATGTGGTGAGTAATCCCTTCCGATGTAAACCAACGTCTTTCCACCTTGCCTGAGCCACAAGTCCAATCGATCTAGCACAGGTTTGGTGTGCTGGGGAAAGTAATCAGGTGTCCAAACGATCGTGCTGACTCTGTTCTCCATGGATGGTTGAAGCGAGACCATCGTCTCCGTCGAGAGCTTGCGGGCTTTGACGATCTCTCGAAACACGCTCAAGCCGCCGGGGCTTTGTTCCGCTAAGGCGGACTCGCTATACCCGTATTCCTGACGGACTTGGCCGGTGCATCCCACCAGAATGCAGACGCTGCAAGAGACTGCCCAAAGGAGAATTCGTTTAAGCCATGTCATGAGGTTGCTCCGACCAGGGGCCCTCTGGATGCCAAATCGCCATCGCGTCTTTGATGAAGTCCCTGAGCGTTTCGGATCGCCACTTCGAAGGCGGGTAAGTCCTCCCAAACGGTTTCGAATTGGGCTGGTTGGACCGGCTTTCCCCCGAAATAGGTTTCTTCAAAAAGCGATATGACGCGGCGCAATCTAGCCTCAAGCAGTGGTTGTAGGCTCAGTTCCCGTAGGTATCGATAATTGGTTTTTCCTTTCGCAAGTGTGATACACTGGGCCGAGTCCAGTTCCACAAGCAAGTAGCTAAATAGGTAAATGATTGCCCGAGAATAATCGCCTTGAGCTCTCAGCAATGCTGCTTGGGCTTTTAAGCCGACGAGTCCTTTCTCCAACTCGACGGGCAAATCGGAATACTTGGCCTGCTGCGCAGCGACATCCTCGGAACCATTTTGGTTGTGATTCCGACGCAGCAGTAGCATCATGACCTCTTGGTTTTTGATCAACCATGCCAAAGCAGCGATCAGTACAACAGATGCCACAATCCAGACCCCATATTGCAGCGCGA
>JAGWZB010000085.1 GCA_018969045.1 Planctomycetota bacterium
GGCTGTTCCCTTACGCCTTACGCCTTGTTCCTGCTGCAGCTGCTGCGCAGCAAAAGACGTTAGCCGATCTGGCGCAAGCGTCGGGCAGTGACTCTACACGGCACAAAACCCTTCACGCCGCTCTGCGGAATCAAACCAAGTCCAAAATCAGAGGTGGTTTCTTCAAATGTGCCCCAAACGAATATTCGCTCAGGGCTAACCTGCTGCCCGACGCTTGCGCCCGATCGGCTAACAACATGGGAGCAGGCTTCAGGCTTAAGGCTTAAGGCTTCAGGGAGCAGCCAAACAGCCAAGCAGCCTTACGCGCGGTCGACCCCCTTATCCCCCCCGCCCCTTACTCCCCCGGCCAAAGCCCCGGGGGCGAAGGGGGGCCAAGCATTAAAAGCAGGTGTGAGGTGTGAGGCTGGAGGGAGCAGCCAAACAGCCAAGCGATTGAGGACAATCGCCCGACGGGTGAACAGCCAGGACGATTGAGGACAATCGCCCGACGGGTGAACAGCCAGGACGATTGAGACAATCGCCCGACGGGGTGAAGCCTGTCCCAACACCGCAGGTCGCAGTTCTGGCTGTTCCCTTACGCCTTACGCCTTGTTCCTGCTGCAGCTGCTGCGCAGCAAAAGACGTTAGCCGATCTGGCGCAAGCGTCGGGCAGTGACTCTACACGGCACAAAACCCTTCACGCCGCTCTGCGGAATCAAGCCATCCCAAAATCAGAGGTGGTTTATTTAAATACGACCCCCAACGAATATTCGCTCAGGGCAAACCTGCTGCCCGACGCTTGCGCCCGATCGGCTAACAACATGGGAGCAGGCTGGTGGCTTAAGGCTTAGGGGAGCAGCCAAAGAGCCGGATGATTTCGGAGAAATCATCGACGATGGATGGCGTCTGAACGATCGCTGGGCATATCAAGTCGGCTAAAGAGTTCTGGCAAATTGACCCTCCACCCCGGAAGTACTTGCCCACCATCAAGGATCGCTTCATCCTTGTACACCGTAGCGTCTTGGGCCGTACGATAAACCGTCACGGTGCGTGTTCGATGCTCAACCATCCACAGCAACTCAACCCCCGCATAAAAATACTCACGACGCTTGCGGGACATCTCCGCGTAAGTATTGCTGCTACTTAGCACCTCAATGACAAAATTGGGAACTAGATCGGGGATCGGGACCGTAGGGATTCGCCCCTCGGGCAATCTGTTCCAAGCAACAAACGCAACATCCGGACCTCGAACGGTATCCCCAAAAAGACGTGTCATTCCATCGGCTCCCGTCGCAACACCGATTCGATTCGAGTCGAGATAGTTGTTTAACCACTGCAACAATATCCCCGCTAGTAGCGATTCTTGCCAACCCACGCTTTTCTCCACCAAAGTACCATCGATTAGCTCGTAAAGCCTTCGTTCGGTATCCCTTAAATATGTTACATCCTCGATGGTGGCAGTCCCAGGTGCAGGATTGGTTCGGATACGAAACGCCGGTATGTTCCCAAGATCCTGAAGCCTTTCTTCCAAGGTTGTTGCTACTGCAATGCTCATCTTGGTCCCCTTTGAAACTCCATGCCTGTTGAACCCGATCTTTAAGTACCAAACCACCTATTCTAGTCATGTTCTCGCCGAAGTGAACAGGCTTCAGGCTTCAGGCTTCAGGCTTCAGGCTTCAGGCTTCAGGCTTCAGGCTTCAGGCTTCAGGCTTCAGGGAGCAGCCGAACAGCCAGGACGATTGAGACAATCGCTCGACGGTTAGCACCCCGTAACACGGGCTTATCTAGACGCGCCCGACAAAAGTCCCAACACTCTATTAGCTAGCACAACATTTGGTGGCAGCAAATGACCCAACCCTACAGTGCGTTGTAGTAGCAAATGTGCAATAAGCACTTTTGTCGGGTGCGTCTTATCTAGCCCGTAGGGTGCTGCACTTGATGGAGCCCAACCCCCGCCGGGGCAAAAGCCCCATGCTACGCGGGTGTTGGCAGCACATGGGATAGTCTTTCAGACTCAAACAGCCAGGACGATTGAGACAATCGCCCGACGGGAGAACAGCCAGGACGATTGAGACAATCGCTCGACGGGAGAACAGCCAGGACGATTGAGACAATCGCTTCAGACGTTCATTCGAGTACCATTACTCTGCTAAGATTCGGGCAGAGGCGGAATTGCAGGCAATGGCCTTGCTCCATGAACCACCGCAAGTACATAAACGACATCCGCATCTATAAGATAAATCAGCCGATAGGAATACTCGATTACCTCCCGGATCTCCTTGTTACTGTACTCTGGAACAAACTCACCAGAAAATGGGAACCATCCGATCTGAACGGTTCTTTTAGTGATACGATCGATCACGCTCAATGCGTACCTCTGAGAATCTTTGGCTATGTACTCATAAATGCCGACAAGGTCTGCCAAAGCACTTCGAGTCCACTCAACCCGTTTCATTCGCTTAGCCCAAATCGCTTCCGCACTTCAGCAACCGATAACGTCTTACCCTCGGCAACGTCGCTCAGGCCGCTCTCGATCTTTTGTCTCACATAAATGCGTTCCATAACATCTGCCCAAGTCGCATCTACAGGTAAAGTTTGAAGGGTCTCGTCGACCTTTCTTCGGATGTCCGTCTCCTTTACTCCGCTCATCAATATGCTCCTCTTGGGATCGATTCCTTAACCAACTCGAACTCAACTTAGCTTGTTCACGCTATTCTACCAAGATCTTAGACGTATCGACAAGTAAATGCGGCCAATCAAATCCAAATGAAATCGGAGAGCAGGCTTCAGGAATCAGGCTTAAGGCTTAAGGCTTTAGGCTTAAGGCTTAAGGCTTAAGGCTTAAGGCTTAAGGGAACAGCCAAACAGCCAGGACGATTGGGACAATCGCCCGACGGGAGAATAGCCAGGACGATTGAGACAATCGCCCGACGGGAGAACAGCCAGGACGATTGAGACAATCGCCCGACGGGTAAAGCCTGTCTCAAGACCGCAGATCGCAGTTCTGGCTGTTCCCTTAAGCCTTACTCCTTACTCCTTACGCCTTAAGCCTTACGCCTTACGCCTGCTGAAACAGCCAAGCGCCTTGCGATGGCTCTCATGCCTTGGTGCGATCCTTGAGCTTGGCGAAACTCTCTGGAAAACGACGCACCCAATCTGCAATAAATAGCTTTTTTTTAGCTATAAAAACTTGACTTTTTAGCTGCAGCAGCCGATGGTTGCGCATGGAGGTGACGCATGAACAAACGAACAATGACCTTGAATCTAACCGACCGTGAGATGCAGGCTCTCGATGAGCTTTGCGCCAAAAAAGGGCTGAACAAGACGGCTCTTATGCGGCAAGCGCTCCGACTGTATCAAGCCGTGGACACGAGGCTCGAGCAAGGCGACAAGCTCGTTTTCGAAAATGAAGATAAGAAAGAGAAGTCCCAAATGGTGGTCCTATGAGCTGTGAATCCGTCGTTTCCTTGCGTGATCGGTCGACTGGACAATCGGCTGAAGATGTCCTTTATGACTCTACTGATGAATCGCTCCGCCAGTGCCAAATGGTGAGCATTGCAATTGAGCGAGGGCGGAAGCTCTTTTTTGAAGGCGAACAGAAGGAGGGAAAGGCTTTGGCCACGGTTTTATGTGTTCAATCGATATTTCGATTCAGTCTCGTGCAGATGGTGATTTCCTAGCTGCAACTTATTAGAAGGGCTGGAGCCATCCGATTTAATCATTGTTGAACGAGAGTGGAGCCCAGTACGCTCTGATCTGGTGCAAAAGTTGCTTGCGGCAGACGTTGACCGCCGAAAGTGGCAGGGGGTGATGATGACTCAAACAGCATCCTATTTTGCAAAACTTAAAGCCGATCGCGGCAAGCTGCTGCTATACATAGATTTTCCAGAGATTGCTCCTTGGAATTGGGTTGTTCATGAAATCAATCATCCTGGACTTTTTAAGACAATAGGATCACAACTTTTCTGGCGAGCAATATTGCAAAGTCGCGATGAAGGATTCAAGGGAAGAGTTGGGTTACACTCGTTGTCAAGTGCCGAGGATTTCTACCGAAAGTGTGGGATGGTGGAGGTTGGGTATGACGCCGCGAAACAAAACCTTATGTATTTCGAACTAACGCAAGAAGGAGCTGAAAAATTCCTAATTGATGGAGGCTATATATGACACAACAATCAAATAGAACTGGCCCCTCACGAGAGTGGCTACTAAAAATGGCGAAGATAGAAGACACATGCCCATCGGTATCAGTTGGTGGAATGGCTTGTGAGCTCGACTTGCTCGCTCCTGCTCGCTCTGACGTGCAACGCATTTTTGGGCGATTAGTTCAGTTCGCTAGAAGACAGTTGGGAATGTCCGTTGAACAACTTGCAAATGCAGCAGATATCGAACTGTCCGAAATCGTTGAGATCGAAATGCATGTCGAGCCCATTCCACGGGTTCGCACGGTAGTTCAGCTTGCAAAAGCATTGAAGATTCCGGAAGGCAGACTCATGGAAGTCGCTGGGCTTGCAACTCCTCGCCCAGAAATCAGTCACGCGGCCTTAAAGTTTGCGGCTCGATCTGAGCCGACCTCGAAACTTACAAACAATGAGCGCGAAGCATTAGATGAGTTTGTAAAGGTGCTAGTTGAGGTCTCGGATGGAAAGATAGGTGATTGAAGAACATCTACCTCGATTCCAAGACATCGAACGACATCGACAAACGAAATCAATAGTCGCGGTGCGAAACCAAAAAACAAAAAAACCCTGCCGCTTCCTTGGAAACTGCAGGGTTCGACAAAATCGGGCCGGCGGGATTCGAACCCACGACCTCTACCACCCCAAGGTAGCGCGCTAGCCAGGCTGCGCTACGGCCCGATGTCTTTGTCTTAAGACTCGGCAGAGTATAACGAACTCGGCCCGATTGGCAAACCGCCAATAGGGCCGAATTACAGCATTCTATCTTGCAACGAGCAAACTACTGGACCCGCAGTCGCTTTTGGATGTCGGTCTCGAGAACCCCGAAGACTTGCTCGTGCCGCTGCACCGACATTTGAAGAGCAGCCAGCAATCGCTTGGCCGTGTAGAAATTCATGATGATCCGTTGCTTGACATGGATCGGATCCTTGGGAATCCCGACAGGCTGTGGATTCAATCCAAAGTCGACAATCAGTTCTTCAGGCGAACCGGTCACTCGACAAAAATTCGCGTACAAGGCAATCGCATCCTCGTCCTTGACTTGGACGGTCACTTGTTGGGCTGCCTGCGCTCCACCACGGGGTTCCTGGCCAGCGTCTTGCTCTACTTCGTTGGACATCTTTTCTTTCTCCAAAAACAACTAACAAACGAACCGGGGAACTCCCCATCGATCGATCTTAACCACTTTAAGCCCGCTTGGGTTGCCTGTCGACAACGCTTAGAACTCAAAGTTGAAGGTTTTCATAAAGTATCTCTTAATTCTCCAGCCCAAGGATCGCCATGCCAAATGGACTTTGCTTTCGCCTCGGTATCCGGGCCTACTTGGAATCTCATCGGAATCGAATTCCACCCTGACTTGATACGAAGTACTGATCGGAATGGTTCTGCCTGCCTCGTCGTTCTTCGTATCGAGCGAACCACCCACCTGGATGGATAACTGAGGCGGCGCCTCCTTGATCTCCGATGCACTGAACCCGACAATGGTTCCCCATAACGATTCGAGCCTGGCTGATTCTAACATCAAACTGACCCGATCTCCGATTTGCAACAAGTCTCGATCGTGCTGATCGACAATCATCACCCCTTCCATCTTCTTCTCGGGCCCCACCAAACACAGCAAATCACCTTCGCTAAAGTAAACTTCGCTGTTCGCAGGATCGAATGGATCGCCAAACCAGCCTGGCAATTGCTCCTGAGCCTTGGCCGCCTTGCTCTCCTCCTTCGGCGGTGCCTTAAAGACATACCCATCGATCGGGCTTCGTATCACCAAGTTGGATATCTTTTGATCCAATACCTTCAAGATGTTTTGCTTGGCTAACGTATCCTCTTCCTGGATCCGCAGATACTGAATCTGCTCTGAATCGGCTGCCGCAGACCGCTGGAGGTCCTGGAGCTTGATCATGGCCACCTGCAGTTCACCTTGGGCTTTCGTACGCTGGTACTGCAGATCCAAATTCTTCAACTCGCAGATCACATCTCCTTTTTGAACCGCATCCTGAGGCTGCTTGTGCCAATGTACCAGCTGTCCAGCAGCGATCGTCCGGATCTCAACGGATCGAGTCGGTTGGATCTCCGTCGGACAGTACACGTAAAATGGGACTGGTAATAGCGCGATAAGCGACAGGATCGCACTGGCGACGATCAAACTCGTCGTGATGTTGGCTCGCTTCATCTTGGATGCCCTCCCAGGTTGCCTTAAAAACTTCACCACCGACATCACTCCCGGAATGACCATCCCCGCCAATCCCGCAACGGCAAAGGCCCGACCCAAGGACTGTAGGCCGTAGGGCTTAAGCACTTGATTCAAGAACATGATGATCCCAAAAGCCACCACCCAACGATAGATGAACGATCCGATCGTGTAAGCTCCAAAGAGCAATCGATTACCCTGCGGCAAAAATGGATTCTCTTGGAGTTCAAGCCCCAAGCAATTCTTCTGAAACCATCGCTTGAGTATCTCGCTGGCTTTTTGCCTGAGATTAGGAATCTCAAGAATGTCCATCAAAATGTAGTAGCCGTCGAATCGCAGCAGCGGGTTCCCATTGAACACCACCGTCGATACCGAACAAATGAACATCACGCTCAAGCACAAGAAATGCAAAGTCCCCGGCTCGCTGTACCACCACATGAACGTCGCAAGCGATGCGATGATCAACTCGACGTACATTCCCGCTGCGCCGATAAACACTCGCTGCCACTTGTTGGGCAGCATCCAGGAGTCCGAAACGTTGCAGTACAAACATGGAGTAAAGACCAAAAACATCAAACCCATCTCGTGACACTCGCCACCGAACTTCTTGCAACTGAGCCCGTGACCGAACTCATGCAAAACCTTCACCGCAGCCATCGTCAGCCCCAAGTAGATCCAGTTCTGAGCCGCGAAAAAAGTCTCAAACGTCGGCAGCTTGCTTCGAAACTCCTGGTAATTGACCAGCACCAACATCAGAGCCGCTGCCCCAAGGATCATTGCGAGAAACAAACACCAGGTCGTAAAGAGCCAACCGAACCAAGGCAACAGGCCATTGAGAAGCCTCTCTGGATCGATCCCCCGGAATCGGATGGCAAAGATATTCGAGAGCTTGCTGATCCACTCCTTGCGTTTCTTGGTCTCTCCGCGCCGACGTAGCGGTTTGCCTTGGCCCACCGCATGCGAGATGACCAAGCCGCTCTTGTGGAGCATCCCTACGAACTGCTGGAGATCCTGCAAACTGATCCGCTGTGGAGCAAACTCGGATTGAAATCGATCTTTGATCGATTGCAACGAGGTCTCTCCATCGAGCATGTTGAGGATCGCGTACTCTTCCTCGTGAAACCGGAAATAATTCAATCCCAACGGCTCTTTGACCACCCAATACGAACGACCATCGTAATGGTGTTTGCGAGACTCCAGGTCCGGGCGACGGCGCAGTTTCAGCGGCCGCATCGCGCTGTTGACCAAGGAGTCTGCCATCGTTGCCATAGAATCAAAACCTATCGGGTAAAGATCAGAGCTCTTTCACTACGCTGATTATAAACTAGCGGTTTGGGGTAATCTCAACGACGGCATCCATCGTGCCGCGGAACAAGTACTTTCCGCCGACTTGCTTGTTAGGAATCTCGACCCAAACGGTGTACTCCTGAGTCCCATCATCGCGAGCCCCGCTACCTTGGGACTCTGGACTGACAAATCCGACCACTCCATCGATCTGCTCGACTTGTCCGGCTCCCACAGGAATGATCACCCTGGCCTTGGCTCCCTCAAGCGTATTTGGAGAGTCTGAGATTCGGACGGTTCCCTTGACGCGGAATTTATCCAGCGAAACCAGTCGCATGATTTCCTCACCAGCCTTCACCCAGTCATAACGCTCCTTTTGCATCGATGCGACCACGCCCGAAAAAGGGGCCTTGATCGTCCTGAGCTCCAATTGAACCATCGACGCATTGAGCTTGGCCTCATTGACCCCAACGGCCGCTTGGTTGATCATTTGCTCTCGCTTGGACACGTCGATCTGAAAACCTGCTTTGATCTTCTCAAGCCGTTTCTTTTCCCAGTCATCTTGAGGTTCAACCCCTTTGACATAGAGATCCTGAGATCGATTAAAGACGCTCGTGGCAACTTCGTACGAAGCAGCAGAGAATTTGATCTGGCTTTCATCCTCGGCCTTCAATTTGGCTGACTCTAGTTCCCTAACTGCGACTTCTTTTTCCGCATTGGCAAGCCGATTGTCGATCTGGATCATCGTGCTGTCTTTCGAGACCAGCGAGCCTTCATCGACCAGGATATCCAAAATGATCCCATCGGTTTGAGCCACGACCTTGATGTCGTTGACAAAGGACAAAATCGCTTTGTACCTCAGGATTCCATCAGGAGTGCTTGCAAGAGGAGAACCGGCGGGAACCGGCAAAGGATTCTGCAATGCGGTGGGAACAACCCGCTGGGATAGGTTTTGAATCGGTACAATTTCAACGGTGTTCTGGGGTCCTACGCGGTCGATCTGAGCCAACCTCGGCTCGCTGGTGGATTGGCTGACGATAGGATCGGACTTGTCAGAGACTCGATCCAAAGTGGTCTGCGAAGCTTGCCGTTGGGCGATCTTTTTGGATTGCCACAGGTAGCCACCGATCGACACGGCCATGACCAGCAACGACAGTGCGACAAGGATTCTTTGAGTCATTTCATTTCAATCCGAAGGTTGTGTGTGTTGTAGCCCGTATCCGAAAAGCAATGTCGAGGTTTCACGGCCAGATCAAAACAGGACGTTGGCTCGAATCCACTCGATGACTTCGTAGAAGCATACGAAAGCGACGCTGCGTTTTCCACATTTGACATCAGCCATAACCCTAGCGCCGGCCCGTCGGGAGATCTCAAGCATGGCTTGATCGTTCGGTACGCATCGCATACGAACCACCGCACCGTCTTCGGGATCGAGTTCGGCTCGCTGTCCGACTGCCGGTTGATAGAGCTTTCCGTAGTGCTTAACATCCGGCCCGGTCATCAGAATGATCTCGACATCGAGATACTTTTGACCCGCTTCGTCTAGCTTGTAGACCCCCTGGGTTTTGAAAGCTCCATCGAGGTACCGCATGCGCTTTTCAGGCATCATGACTTCGACTTCCCAAGGCCCATTAGGATCGGCGATGGTCATTAGGACTTGGCCGGTAACCACCGGTCTTGCCGCAAGAACCTTCTCGACATCCCATGTCGTTACGACTCCGTCGATTGGGCTCAGTCGCTGGAGTTTTGTTTGGCGTTCTTCCAGAAGACTCAGTTCCGCCTGTCGGTTGGTGGCTTCCTGTTCGGCTTGGTTATAGTCTTGCTGCAAACGAATCCGTTCGGATTCCGTCAGGGTCGTTGCGCTGTTGAGCTTTCGCTTCCATTCGTAAGCTTGCTGAAGCGACTGCTTGTATTGTCCGCGAGTGGTCTGGATCTGCTGCTCGAGCTCATTGTTTTTGAGTCGGACGAGCGTTTGATCCTTTTTGACTTCGTCGTTGTGCTTGATGAAGACCTTATCGACTTCCCCATCGGCGTGTGCAAAGACCTGACGCTCGACGGTCGGTTTGAGCTTACCATTGCCTTGCAAATCGAAATCCATCGGGATCAAGAACATCGAGAGCAAAGCTGCACCGATAAGCCCTAGGATGGAAGCGGTTTTGGGAAGTGCCGAGCCACGGAACATCCACAAGCAACGGTCAAGGAATTTCCAAACCGGCATGAAGAGGATGTTGCTGTGATTCATCGAGTTCGATACCGCTCGACACGCATGCTCGTAAACCAAATCGACACGCCCTTCGAGCGTCTGGCGTGAAAGCTGCGTTTCGATCTGTTCGACGATCAATGCGCCGATGATTTCACGCCGCACCCGCGCTTCGTTGGTCTCGTTGCGCTCGGCCAAGACGTCCCCTTCGAGCTTGCGCTCCGGTTGGCGGATGGGCAAGACCGTGACGGTTCTCCCGTGGGACAAATCGACATAGTCTTCGATCGCCTCTTCGAGCTGGGCAGGCAAGTCTTCGGTCGAACCATCGTACCAAAGAGGCTCTCCGCTTTTGATCACACGCGTAGCGAGGTTGTTCAAAGCCCGCACGTTATTGGAACGATTTTCAATCGAGTCTTGACCCGAAATCGCAATGACTTTGGCTTTCCCCCCTTTAAGGATCGCCACACTGACTCGATCGCAATCGATGAGTCGGCGACCTTCGTTGGCAATCGTAAAGGCGGTGTCTTTGAGGTCGAGGTTCTCGTGGACCAACCGAGCAAACTGATCCGATTGCTGCCAAAGCTCTTGACGGGTCGAGACTTGCTGAAGCGTATGACCCTTGAGCCATTCACTCACCAGATCCGTAATGTGCTTGACGAATTTCAGATAGCCAACTTGGGCCTCCGGAGGGGTCTGAGCCCTTTGAAAAATCTCAAGCAATCCAACCGGTCCCTTCGGAGAGATCAGTGGCGAAGTGACCAGCAGAAACTCCGTCGGATTGGCTTCCCCGGTCTGCTCAGAGCCACTGTAGGGAGGAACCAGTTCTGGAGTCCCCTTTTGAATCAACCGTCCGAGCAATCGCCCGTGGCTGATCGCTTCCTGCTTGTTCGCATCGATCAAGCTTGGGGCAATATCGATGTGATGAGCCAGCCGCAGGCCGCTTTCCCCATCGAGCAACCAGACCGCACCACCCCGCGCAGCCAGGGCATTGACGACCTTTTGCAATACCGCAGGGTAGAACTCCCCTGCCGCCACGTCCGACTTCGACAGCTCGGCGACTTCGTTTACCAGCGTGCGAATCTGCCGCTTGGTTTGTTCAACGTTTTCGTCTGAAGAACCGGAGGACATTGCTAGCCAATCTGGAAAAAGTTAAGAGCAGCTAATACTAAAGCTCCCACCAAGTTTTCGCGATGGGGGGATGGTATGTGGATCGGGTTTTGGTTGCAACGAAAGCGAATCGGGGATGAAAAAACCTGAATGATTTTAACGTTTTTTCGGACAGCGTGGAGCTGACAGCCTCCCAGTCCCCCTCAACGAGCGTTAGATGATGGCAAATCCTTGAGGGTTCCTAAAAAACCACGATCCGGGCAAGGCTCCGTTGCGACCAACGCTTGCCAAGGACGATCCGTTCGGGGGCGGGGAAGCAACCCGCAAGAAATAAGCACCCCTAATCCCCCCTTAAGGCTTGACAATTTGGCACCTAGTGCGTAAAAACCTCGACTTACCTGAGCAGAATTTACAGGCTCTGGCAACTTCAAGCATTCGATCGATATCGTTGGTTTTTAATCATGGCAGTTCCAAAGCGGCGACATTCCAATGCACGGTCTGGTAAGAGGCGTGCTCACCATCACAAGAAGCCCAAGCAGCTTCAAGTTTGCAGCAAGTGCAGCAATGTGGTCCCGACCCACTGCGTGTGTCCAAAATGTGGATTCTACATGGGTCGCGTCGTCGTTGAGATGGGTCAACCCAAAGAGTAGTTGACAAGATTCAAGGAGGGACTGTGGCGAAAGTTGCCCTACTTTTTCCAGGACAGGGGGCCCAGTCCGTCGGAATGGCTTCGGCGCTGCTTGCCCGTAGCGAGCAGGCTCGTACGCTCTTTTCGCAAGCCTCAGAGATCTTGGGTTTCGATCTTGGGAGTCTCTGCACACAGGGCCCAGACTCCACGCTCCATTTGACCAGCAACAGCCAACCTGCGTTGTTTGTTCATTCGGCCGTAGCCCTTGCGGATTTCTATGAGTCCCGTCCTGAGATAGCAGAGCAAGTCGTGGCCGTAGCGGGCTTGAGTCTCGGAGAGTACTCGGCATTGCATGCGGCAGGGTCGCTTTCCTTTGAACGAGGGGTCGAGTTGGTGGCTGCCCGAGGCCGTGCGATGCAAACGGCTGCAAGCGCCGTGGCTAGTTCCATGGCAAGTGTCATCGGCGTGGACCAAGATCAAGTGCAGGCCTTCTGCGATCAAGCTCGCCAGCCCGGCGAAATTTTGCAAATTGCGAACTTGCTGTGCCCGGGAAACATCGCTATTTCAGGGCATAATCGTTCGATCGACGCCTGTGGAGATCTCGTGGCCCAAGCGGGATTCAAGTTCATTCGCTTGGCCGTCGCCGGTGCTTTTCATACCGACATCATGCAACCGGCGGTGGCTCAATTGCAGTCGGCTCTGAGCCATGCTCAACTGGTCGATGCCAAAGTCCCACTGGTGGCCAACGTCGATGCGCAGGCCCATCAGCGCTCGAGCGAATTCTCCGAATTACTGCCCAAACAGATCGTATCGCCTGTCCTATGGGAAGCATCGCTCAGAACACTTCTGGGGATGGGAGTTGAGCAGTTCTATGAAATCGGAACAGGCAGAGTTTTAACCGGCACTTTGAAACGCACCGACCGCAAGGCTCCGTGCGAAGCTTACGGCGATTAGCCAGCCCAACGAATTACTTTCTTTCTCCAGGAGCACCGCTTATGACATCCCCATTGGGACTTTCTGCAAATCTTCAGGGCCAAGTGGCCATGGTCACCGGTGCTTCGCAAGGACTTGGCCAAGCCGTCGCGATTCGGCTTGGGGAAAACGGTGCGAAGGTGCTGTGCGTAGCCAGAAACGCAGCGAAGCTCGAAGAGACCGTCCAAGCGATCAAAGCCGCTGGTGGTCAGGCCGTTGCACTTGCCTGCGATGTCACCGATCGAACGTCGGTCCAGCAGTTATTCAAGACCCTCGAAGAAGAACACAAGAGGCTAGATATTCTGGTCAACAATGCAGGGATCACCCGTGACACTCTCCTGCCACGCATGAACGATGCACAGTGGGATGAGATCATCGCAGCGAACTTAACGAGCTGTTTTCTTTGTTGCCGCGCCGCATCGTTGATCATGATGGGGCAACGTTATGGCAGAATCATCAACATGTCGAGCGTCTCGGGGTTGATCGGCAATCCAGGTCAAACCAACTACTCGGCCACCAAGGCCGGTATGATCGGCTTTACCCGATCCCTCTCCAGGGAGCTTGCCAAACGCAAGATCACCGTCAATGCCGTCGCACCCGGTTTCATCGAAAGCGAGATGACCAAGGCTCTTGGCGATGCGGTGGTCGATGAAGTCAAGAAGCGGGTTCCAGCCAATCGGCTTGGTCAACCCGACGATGTGGCAGCCTGCGTGCTGTTCTTAGCAAGCCCGGCTGCCAGTTATGTCACTGGTCAGGTACTGACGGTCGATGGTGGGATGACAGGCTGACGGGTGTTTAGTGGCCAGAGTTTACTGGCCGTAGCCTTGCCACATCCAGACCAGGGTGTCGGCCAGCGTGTGTTCAAAGACTTTCCGGTCGCAGTGCCTGGAGTCACGGCTGAAGACATAACGGTAATCGTAGCCTTTGGCGGCCAAGGACTTGGCCGTCCTTTCGTTGGCCATGACCCAGTTATGGTAGGTCTCTTCGGCATCATTGAATCGAAGGTCTTTGTCTGCGACGTGGGTAAAGATGCGAAGGGGCTTTTTCTCGCTTGTTTCTAGGAGTTTCATGCTGGAGTGATACTCCCAGGCACCCAGTGGGAATTTCGATTCTTCGGCAGCATCATCGTCTTGCTGATCGACGAAGGTCCCCGAGTAGGTGATCAAGCGTCGGAATAGATCGGGACGAAACCAGCCCATCGATAAAGCCGCTGCACCTCCGGAGCTGCAGCCCATGACGGCGCGCCCCCAAGGATCCTCTGTCAGGGCGATGTTCGGATAGGCCGCCTTGATATCCGCATTCTGAAGCACTGCAGGGAAGACTTCCTCGTAGACGAACTTGGCCAAGCGATCCGACATCGTATCGTATTCGAGGCCACGCTGGCTTCCTTTACCGTCGTTTCCTCCGTTTTCGATGCTGATGACGATCATCGCAGGAAGTTTGCGATTGGGGTCTGTTGAAATCGTCAAGTTGTCCAGTGCATTTCGAACCAGATCCAGGTTGCTAGGTCCATCGTGCGTCACAAGCACCGGTGCCTTGGTTCCATCTTGATAAGCTGCCGGAACGTAGACGAAAATCTTTCGTTCTTTGCGGACTTCCTTTTTGGCATCGAGTGTCGTGTCGGCCCCAGGAAAGATCTTGCTTTCTGAGAGGCGCATTCGAAACTCGAATTGCTTTCCTTTTGGGTTGCCTTTGTCTTTGAGATCCGGATCGATCCGATACTCGGGGCCCACCACAAAATCGCCGTTCCCCGGGGCGTAAGCTTTCTTGCTGGCAAGGTCCTGGGCATCGAGCTGAGGGGCTGCAAGAAAACCGAGGGCACTCATGGCAAGGGTTGCACCGAGCGTTCTGGAAAATCGTCTAGTCATTTTTTTACCGATGGAATGGAAAGGAGCAGGAAATATCAAAACGCCCATGATATCATATCGATACAGCAGGAACTTGCGAAATCGTGCGGATGCTCGTCAGCGAATCGAGGCAATCGTAACAAAGCAATTCTTCGATCGAGATCGGCTCGCCGTCGATCTGTTTTCGGGAGGA
>JAGWZB010000086.1 GCA_018969045.1 Planctomycetota bacterium
CAACTGATAGTGGTTTCCGGATGATATAGATGATAGTTCGGTAGGTATCCCTTCTGGAGCCGTCAGTGTGATCAGTCGTAATTCGCGATCAAGAATATGGATCAGTTCCTCGAATTCATGCGGTTTGTCGGAATATCCCGAAGCTATCATCAATTCTTGATAGGATCGCATGTGACCCTTGATCTGGCTACCGAGTTCGGGGAGCAGAAGTTTTAGGACAGAACGGGCAGCGATCTGGTGCTTCCTGTTCTTTGGATTGGCGGATCGATCGCAAAAGGAGTCTTCTAAAAAGCTCACACCGATCCCATTGGTGCCACCGATTCGGTCAAGGGTTTCAGGAATCCAAGGTTTCCCTTTGATCATCTCGGCGAAAACAGCCAGTTGCACTGAAACAATACTCCCGTCTTGGAGGAGTCCTCGAATGGATGTATCCAGAAATTCGTGGTTCTCTTGGGTCAATGATTCGGTTAGCGCACCAAAAGCTCGTCCGAAAGCGATAAGTACTTTCTTAGCATGTTTCGGGTTAAAAAGATCGATTGCTGCGCTGTTTACACCTTGAATAAGCTCCGCTTCGACATCGCTCATAAAACGACTGACAGGCATCCAGAAATCATCGCGGACCATGATGATGACTTGCAAGTTTTTTCCATCGCATTGCCGACAGGCGAGAACCAAATCGGTATCTTGCTGGGTCCTGTAGGAGTGGATCCATTGTTCGAATTGGTCCAAAAAGAAGACGATTTTTCTTCCTTCATGGCGACGCAGGTAGGAAAACGATTCCACAAGTCCTAGATGGGGAGGAAGGTTCGCGACATTCCTCCTGAGACAATTCAATATCCGTGTTTCGGTGTCTTGAGACGTTGCCTCAAGATAGATTGGGATAATGTCCTTGGAAAGTATTGGAAGTAATCCAGCTTTCACCATCGATGATTTGCCGCAACCGCTTGGACCATAAATCAAGCCGATACGAAAGCTTTTCTCTGGATCTTTTTGTTCGATACGATCTTTCCAGAATAACAGGCTGTTGGGGATTCCATGAAGATTTCTGGGCCCAGGTAGTAATTCTAAAAAAAAGCGAGAGTCTTGAGCATCGTAGGAACGCAGTCCCTTGGGGATCACTGCAACCGCAGACGGTTCTCGAGCCGGAAGGCTAATCCATTGAAGCAGTTCATCGGCGAGAATATTCGCTGTTTGATAACGATCAGAGGCTCGTTTCGAAAGGGCTCGCAGGCAGATTCGTTCGAGTTCAACCGGAATGTTTGGATCCATGGTGCGTGGATTCACTGGATCCGATGAGATAACTTGATCGATTAGTGCCTCGCTGGAGGGCCCTCGAAACGGTCTTGTTCCAGTGAGTAATTCGTAAAGAATCACACCCAAGGAAAAAATATCACTGCGTCCATCGAGTCGATGCCCTTCTCCTCGGGCCTGTTCGGGACTCATGTAAGCGGGTGTTCCGGCGATTTGATCTAAGGGTTGTTCGTCTTCTTGCCGAACTGCAAGCCCAAAGTCAGCAATGTAGGGTGTTAGCTTGTTTTTCTCCAAGAGAATATTGCTTGGTTTCAAATCCCGGTGCACCAGATGGTTTTCGTGCGCATGATGCAGTCCTAAGGCAACTTTCGCAAGCAATTGTGCAGAATCTAAATAACTGAATCGCCCTAACTTGATGCGCTCCGCAAGTGTTTCCCCTTCAATGAACTTCGTGACAACATAGATAAGACCATCTTGTGTCGTTCCCACGTCATAGACCGGGACGATATGCGGATGGCTGAGACTTGCGATGTTTCGAGCTTCGTTTAAGTACTGGTTGGTGTGCTCCGGCTTATTAAATTGATGCGCATTTGGTACTTTGATCGCTACGTTTCTCTCAAGCTTGTTGTCGTAGGCTAAGTAGACTAGACCAAAGCTACCTTGACCAATGACCATGATCAGCTCGTATCGCCCAAGCTGCGTTGTGGCAAGTTGTCCATCATTGAACAGTATGGAAAAACTTGGGGAGGCTTCTGAGATCGGTTCTGGTTTAGGAGCGTAGGTAACCGTTGGATTCACACTACGTACGGTCCCCATCGTGGAAGCCGCCGAACCATACGATTCGATGCGCTCGTATAGTGGCGGGGATATATGCCTGGTCAGTTGAGTGTAGACATCCGGGAATCGCAAAGCGTATTCATATAGATCGGGTCTCTCACCGGCTCGCATCCGGGCACGAAACTCACCGACGACCAACTGAAAACGAACGTTGTAGGATTGAGCAAGAGGCTCAGGCAATATCACCAAGTATTCCTCTGCTTTCCAAGGGCTTTTGGTGTTCCACCGCTGCCGTTGGTCTTCCAGCAATACTGGGAGGATTTCTGCTTCCGCGACGTTGTTGTCTTTCAGGAATTCCAACAAGTTCGGGGCGGTTGGACTTACTTCCCACAGTTTGTTGTACTTCTGAGCCAGTAGCATCTACCAAAAAAACGATAAGAGTCCAGTTGCCAACTACGAAGAAGGACCGCAGTCATCAGGCTCTAATCTTACAAATGGCCTTCTGCTGGGCTATCGGAATTATCTCAAAAACGATCAGATTCTCGTTCTTCGGGTATTTTTGTCGTTGAATCATCGGGTGTCTTGGCTCGCAAATTCCCTGGGCTTTATCAGCTCACGTAGGCGTTTTGAAGCTTATTGGTCTAAATGGAGCATTTGCCGTAGTGATCGTCGAGTCCACAAGGGTGATACGTTCTTGAGAGGTTTCCCTAATAGATCGCTCGATGCGATTGCGAGCTTCGAAGGAAGATGACTCAGGTGACTCTTCATTGGATGATTTTGATTGGATTGTCCGGTTTCAACGACGAATCATCCCATGCGTATGATTCTCGCTAATTCAATCAGAATAACTCCAACGGCAACCGGTACAGCGTAGGGTAACAGGAGTTGACCTCGGTCGGGAGAATCGTAAAGAACATCGAGTTGTCCGGGCGTTGCGGCAGGATCGTTTCTAATCTCTTGGTCGGGTGGATTCCCCTTAGAGTATCGACGAGCAATCCAAAGGATGGCCAAGACACCGTGCGCGATACTGGCAATGAGAAAAAGACCAAGAATCCCCATTGGACCGTACCAAGCTCCTAAAGCACAAAGCCATTTGACATCCCCGGCCGATAGTTGCCCCAAGGCGTAGCCGGGCAAGAGCAATGCAAAACCTGTGGTCGCCCCTAAGCAGGCTTGTTGCATACCCTGACCTGAGTAAAACCATCCATTCCACATCAAACCCAAGATGAAAGTCACAATCACCGATCGGTTCGAGATGCGATAATGCTTCCAGTCGATCCAAGCGACTGCGATGGAAAGCAACACAAGAATCCAGTTGCGATGCTCTGACAGGTCGAACCCCGATGTTCCAATCATAGTTCCGTTCACACGATAAAAGGGGTCACTCGACCAGATAGGCAACGGTATTGACTGTGGTAGTCGAAGGCGTCAAGGGTGTTATCGTGATCTCACTACCTCCGGAGACAAATAAGTTATCGACGATCCATTTCGAACGATAGAGTTGCTTACCGGAGACTGTCAGCTTCATCCACTTACCGTAAATCGCTCCTTCGAAATACGTAGTTGTGTCGCTACCTGTGATTTGCATATTGGCTGTGTTGTGCCTTCGTTGGTGGAAAACCAAGCCGTCAAACACACTGGAAACAGTTTGCGCACCGGGATAAAGCGTTGAGTAGTCGTACTTCTTGGTGTCGATGGGTGTCGGTCGAAACACCCGAGTTAACCAAGTGGCAGCAAATGTTGTTGTGGGGGTGGATGGAGGAGGCGTCTCCAAATCACTGATGTCTGGTGATCCTGTAATGGAACTGTAATTTGCGCCTGTGTTGTAAAACAGGACTCCATTAGCGATAACAACTCCACCGGTGACTCGAAAGCTCTCGTAAACTGCGCTATTAGGGGTAAACACATAGATCCCCGGCACAAAAAAAACGCGTTTCCCTGAAATCCAAATCCTTTTGTAGATTCCTGGATGCAAAATAACGTCGCCTTGCTGAGCGATGTAAAGTCCATTAGCGATGGACTCTCCTTGGACTGCAATTCGGTTTTGCCCAGAAGCATCTTCGCTTAAACCTGTTACCACCGTGCTTGTGATCTGAACCAAGCCACGTAAGCGAGAATCAACACCGTTGCTTTGCACTGGGGTCGGAAGATTTGAGAACGGATCTTGCCGAATTGAGACTCTGGTTTTAAGAGGCAACGCGTCTGAAGGATCAAAGGGTTGGATTTGCTGTGGATAATCAACGCCTCCAACGGAATTCACCTGCTTTGCAAATATGCCGCGCGGGGTGGATATCGATGTTCCAACGGTAACCGCATAACCATTGCTACCGTTGTTGATTGGATCTCCCTTCTCGTCCTTACCGCCACCGTTGGAGTTAGCCATAATGCTACCCTCGACACGAAGGAAGGAGGTACTGGCAATCGCAATGCCAGGCCTGGCTGCGGTGTTTAGCGAGATAATGGTGTCTTGAGCGGGTGGCAAATCAGCACCGGCAACGCTTCGAGCAGTCACGACCAGGGATGATGGTCCCAGTAGGGCTGCTCTAACAAACCAAGTTTTTACGCTTTTTCTGGCTGTGACTTCAATGTAGCCGTCTTTACCGATATACGGTCCAGAGCTTGGAGGCAACCGAACATCTGAGGCTGTTGAATCGGTTTGGTTAAGGATTGTAAGGTACTCGATCGATTTACTGACAGCGATGTTGTTAGAATTGCCCTTTGCCAATTCCCTTGCACCGGCAGTTGCCGCGGCGTCAGCAATGTTTTGGCAATCCTTGGAGTAATAATTCAGCAACGCTAGGTCGTAGACTAAAGCTAATATACCCAGAAACACGGTCATGCTCAGTGCGAAAAGCACTAGGTAGGCACCTCTGCGGCGGCGATTCCTCCTGTTCTTGGCGAGGCGTTTGCAATCAGTGTGAGTCATTTCCCAGGACGCCGGAGGTTGATGAATTAATGTACGATTTTATAAGTTACACTTGCGGAGATTGTCCACGAACCGCTTTCCTCTGGGGAGGTCACAGGAACGGTGGAGGTGCTCCAGGGGATCGATGATATGGACACTCTAACCCTGTCACCCCGGCTTGCATCGTTTCCATTGTCGGGCCATTCCAGACGATAGAATATCGATGTCGGATCTCCACCATTGAATTTCAGCGCCATCAAATTCCCGATTTCGGAGCCATCGCCAAGGTACCCTTGAGTCAATGAAGGCCCCCATGGCGAAAGTTTGTCAGAGTCTTTGCCGCGTACGATGGCTCGTCGAGCCAAGAACTTGGCCATGGTTGTATAGTGCTCATTTTGGAAGATCCGGATTCCTCCGAAAATCAAAGCGAAAATCATGACCATATAAATCTGTAGGGCCAGTGCAAACTCCAGCATCGCAGCTCCTTTTCGGCATCGCTGATTTGGGTTTGGCCTCGAGCGTTTTCTTTGAGGAGAATGCAAAGGGAACATGATTCAAATCGATCCGCTACAAACCCGTAAGTGTGAGTTGACTCGAAACCGTAGTTTGACTCGGGATACCAGGCCACCAAAATCCAGTTCTGAACAGATAGCTGACTTTCAAGGTGATTCGTTTCTCCGTCGTATTGACTTGCTGTATGACTGCCGGATGAACCACAATCGCAGTTGGGTCGATCCAAGGTGAGCCTTGAGCAGATTCGCGAGCAGCGATTTCAAGTGCGCTCTGCCAAGCTGATAGCGAGTTCTCCGTAACTGGATTTAACATCGCATACCTACCTGCTGCACCTGTAGCGTCACCAACAACAAATCGGAAAAACGATATGCGAGCAAAGTCGATGACGGCAAGTGATAGCAGCAACATCAATGGTAGAGTGACCGCGAATTCAAAAAGGGCCACACCTCTGCGAGTTGATTTGCGCGGAGTTGAAAGGTGAAAAACCTGTAGCGGTTTCGCATGTAGATCGGGAATTGCTAAGATCATGGCTCGATCAAGCTCTTCGCGATTGTGATGGCTGCGGGCCCTAAAGCGACGACGAATATCGCTGGGAGAATACAAAATAAAGTAGGGACTAAAAGAGCGATAACGGCTTTCTGCGCGAGGGTTTCGGCTATTAAGGTTCGTTTTTGACGCATGGTACTAGAAAAGATCTCCAGAGCATCTTTTAAACTCGATCCAAAACGTTCAGATTGAGTAATTGCATTGGAAAGGCTTCGTAATTCCTCTATTTCAAAGCGGTCCGCAAAGGCTTTCATCGATTCGCCAACGC
The DNA here is from genome assembly GCA_018969045.1 of Planctomycetota bacterium. Lineage (GTDB taxonomy): Bacteria > Planctomycetota > Planctomycetia > Pirellulales > Pirellulaceae > JBKCUI01. Next base: position 6,261 of record JAGWZB010000086.1, read on the forward strand.
GGCGACCAAGATGGGTTTCTCTGTCAACAATTGAAAGTTCAAGGGCAAGTTCCGGATGGGCTGATGCCAAGTCCTCCGCAACACGAGCAAGGGATGCTTGCAGACTCATCCCTGCCTCCAGGCAAATCGACAAAATATCCATCGCATCTGGTATCGCTCTTCGAATTCGTTTCTGCCGTGATGCTTTGAGATGATCAAGGACAAACGGGGGTATGATCATTCCTGCCAAAAACACCCCGATGGCGATCAGCGATGTGATAAGTAATGGTACCCCGGCCCATTGGGTAATGCCAAGTGCTAAAAGCATCGGAACAATCAAAGTTAACAATCTAGCTAGCGCAAGCCAGACCGTAGCTTTGTCGCCGTAAAATCCCGCCTGAAGCAACCGTTTACGCATGGTATCACTCCGCGGCTCGGTCTGCCTGGAACCCCGATTGCTTCGAGACGATTGCTGGGAGTCAGACTCCAAATCGTCATAGGGTGAGTTGCCTGCGGATGAAACTTTTTTGTCCATCAAGAGGAAAACCGCACCACTGATCATAAATACAACAGCGATAATTATTAAATAGATGCCTGGTGTGTTCATTTTCGGTTTTCTTTAAATGTCAAAGTTCATGATTCTTTTCATCCACAAAAAGCCGACGCCCATCCATAGGATTGTGCCGACAATGACAGATTTGTATTGCAGTAGTGGGCTCAAATACGTTGGGTTGACTACGCTCATAATACCGGCTAATCCGAAGGGTAATGCGATCAGGAAATAGGCTTGCAAGCGTCCTTCGGTCGTAATCGCAATCATTTTTGACTTCATATTTTCTCGCTCGCGAATGACTCCAGAGAGTTTACTCAGAAGATGTGCGAGATTACCTCCCGTCGTGTTGTTAATAGATACTGCGGCTACAAAAATGCTGATCTCCAATAGTTCGATCCGTTTAGCGAGATCTTTTAGCGAGGCTTCGGTAGACAATCCTAGATTTTGCTGATCCCAGCAATACGCGAATTCCTCTGCTAGCGGGGAATCGAATTCTTCCGATATGATCTTGAATCCATTGGTTACCGTATGGCCAGAGCGCAAGATGCGAGAGAGCATTTCATAGGCATCTGGAAGCTGCGATAGCAGTTTTATTTGGCGTGTTTTGCGCCGCTGGTAAACATAGAGAAAAGGAAGGCTGCAGGCCCCAACCCCAAAGAGTACGCCCAGGGAGATATTTACAAAAAAGTAGGCCGAGGCCCCTCCCGAGAGGAATCCTAGTCCTATGGCCAATACCATTAGCGTCTCGGCTTTGATTCCGGTAATGCCTGATTGCTGTACGACCAATTTCCATCTTGTCCAAAGAGATTTTTTTTCCTGATATTGAGCAAGATTGGAAAAGGCGCGTCGTTGGGCTAGCTTGGCATCGATTTCTCTTCGGGCCTTTTCTGCATTTCTAAGTCTTGCATCCTCTTTTGCTTTTTCGGCCAATCTCCTGCGTTTTTCCACAGAAATATCGGCGATCAAAAAATTAACTCCAGCCACAAAAGCAAAGCCTGCGAAGAACGCAACGGAACTAAAGAAATAGATCATTTCTAAACCCTTGTCGAGCCCCGTTTACTAGCGTAGATCGATGCTATTTTCCGCTGCTACGAACTGGCACGACACCCGTACGTCCTCCCCGAATCGTTCGGATCGCTGATAAGCCGGTTGGTTTTGTTTTGCTCAGTTGAGTCATGTCACCGAGCGTAGTGAATAATTCATCCATGGTAAATCCACGTTCTGACCCGTTCATCGGATCGTCGATCCCCATCTGATTTTCTGAGTTCTCTATCGAATCGATTGAAGAGAATCCCAGCGTATTGTCTTGAAAGGACGCGGGGATTAAGCCACGTTCGTTGGGCTGAGACGCTGGCAGTATCTGTTGGTCTTCAGGGTTTCTGAGTGTCAAGGAAAGCAATCCTTCTCCTTGACCAAGACTTAACATCGATGCTTCTTTCGGCGTAACTAGCAACGTAACAGGAGTTGCTTTGGCTTCCACCTTGTCGTTGACCGTCGGTTTCCCCGACCTTACCTCGTTTTCCGTCACCTGACCAATCGCAAGTATTTCGGCATTTTGAACCAGCGTTTCGGTGGAACCCTCCTTCTTGGGTGCGGACCCGTGGGCATACCTGGTCATGATGACGTCGACTCGATCACCGACAGCCAATAGCCCTGCCACCTGATCCGCCAGAGATACCGCGGTGATACTTTTGGCTCGATAGCCTGCAGGAATCAAGGACGCTAAGCCTCGCGAATCAGAACCTATATTGGCCAATTTAGATTCCATCAAAAGCTCTCCCTCGGATACCGCAAACATGAGAGATCTGCCTACAGCTTGCTCCATCGTGCGAACCATCGACTTGTGGACAAATGCTGCAGGAATTGGACGCAACTCCAGATGCGTCTCTTTGATCTTCACCCCTCGTGCAATCGAGGTTCTAGCGACGACCACCGACGATGTAGCCGATTCTGGCGGCTTGGGCTGTCGATTTCGAGACAATTCCCAAAAACCGATCAGAGACAAGAGACCTCCAAGCGCCGCAAAGAGAAAAGCTACGACAGTCTTGGTGGACATGAACGAAACCTACATGCCTTCTTGAACGGACATCACACAAGCAGAATACTCGATACTCGCACAAAAAGCCTCGGGTGGCACCCTGCCAAAACAAGCTGCCACCTTCGGCATAAAACAAGATGCTTTCTTGTCGGCCAATGCCGCAAAGGACGATACCAAGTAACCTCTAATGTTATTGCAAGGCTGTATTGGCTTGATCGAACTTAGCAGCGATCGAGGGACCGAGCAAAGTGAGAGCCGTTAAGGCGACAACAGCAATCAACGCAACGAGCATCGCGTATTCGACCATCGTCGCGCCGCGCTGATCCTTAACAAAACGACGAATGGCCGCAGACAGAATATTCACTAACATAATGCGGATCTCCCTATAAGAGCACAAGGTATCGGAGGTTGGTCATGCACCACGCGTTCATTGACTCGACCTCCAACGCAGAGACCCAGGAAGCGAAATTTGTGCCAGTTCTTCGCGGTATCCAGTTTATTGCCCTGGGCTGTACGTCTTGCGTGCCGAATGTGTTGCCTCGCAACCTTTGATTTTCAATAGAATCAAAGAGCAAAAGCATTCCTCAGAAAAATTTGCGAGGCTAATCCAGGCCAAGCGTCACATCTAGAAAACGAATAGAGAGTGGGGGTGCAAGCGTCTACTTTTCGGACAGGTGGGACGATATGCCGCGGCTGATTGTCCCACACTGGGATTTGCGGAATCTAGGATTCTGTTCTACATGGCATCGGAAAGACCTTTTTCAAGCCTTCTGTAGAGTGTCGACCGGGCCATTCCCAAGAGGTCGGCGGCCGCAGGTATGTCTCCTTTGGTTCGACGCAAAGCCTCTTTGATCAATCGCTCTTGCCAGACCGATACCTCAAGGGTGTCGAAGTGTTCGGGCTCAATGCTTCTTTCGGTCGGATCTCCGATAAACGGTATTGGGGCAAAGGTGTTTATACTCAGCTCTGGAACACCGTTATCGGTTGGAGATGGATCAATTCGAATGATTGACTGTTGCTTGTTGCTTCGTTGACCGGTTCGAAGCTTGAGATCCTCGGGGCGTATTTTCCAATCCTCAGCAAGTACGACTGCATTTTCGATGACATTCCGAAGCTGTCGGACATTTCCGGGCCAATCGTAGTTAAGAAGGGCCAAGACGGCCTCTTCGCTGAACTCCACATAATCCCTATTGTTCAATTGCTTGAACTTTTCAAGGAAAAATCGCGCTAACAATTCGATGTCCAATCCCCTTTCACGAAGTGGAGGGATCTCTATCTCGAAAACGTTCAGTCGATAGTACAGGTCTTCGCGGAACTTTTTTGCTTCTACAAATTCACGCAAATCCCGGTTGGTTGCCGAGACCACATGGACATCGACGTGGATCTCTTTGGTCCCACCCACAGCAAGATAAGGATGGCCCTCGAGAATTCGTAGCAGTTTCGCTTGACCCTCAAGATGCAGCTCGCCAACTTCGTCAAGAAAAAGCGTTCCTTGATGGGCCTGTTGGAAGTAGCCGATGTGATCGTGGTCTGCCCCCGTAAAGGCACCTTTGATGTGTCCAAAGAGCTGGCTATCCATCAAATCTTCTGGGATCGCTGCGCAATTGACGCTTAGCATCGGTTTCGAGGATCTCAAACTATTGCGGTGGATCGCTCTTGCAACAAGCTCTTTGCCTGTACCGCTTTCTCCGCGTACCAGGATGCATCCGGAGGCCTTTGCGATCCTAGCGATGACCTTTTTGAGTTGCCGCATCGACTCGCTCTGGCCAATCAAATCACTGAAATCCGCCAGTGTATCAACCTGATTCAACCCGGTCTGATGCTGGGAAACCAGAAACAGAAACTCACGGCTGCCAATTTGAATCCTGTCCCCCGGTACCAATTCCCAGGTTTCAACCTTGGATCCATTGACGATGGTACCTTCGGTTGAACCGCAATCGATAAGGTGCCATACAAGGCCATAAAAAGAGATTTTCGCATGCACCAAGGCAACACTCGCGTCGGCGATTTGAACGCAGCAGTTGGTGCCGCGACCAATCAAATTTTCACCGGTGCGATTGAGCGAATACTCTCCCAATGGGACCAATGGGAAAGCACCGCCGATCGCTTTCAAACAAGCTGACATTGCGGAATCATCTTGCGAGTGAGGGGTGGGGATAAGGCAGGTGTGTTTGGAAGACTCAGCAAATCGTCTTCCCGGACGGGAAATTGTAGGAGTCGTCCAAGGGAGCTTTCGCAAACGAAGCTCACAAGTAGGCTCTGCGAAGTCCTGTCCCGAAATCATATACCAAAAAAGTTACCGCGCGGGTCGATATCCGGCACTGGCTCCATAATGGAACCTCATCAGCGAGGTTATTCAGCCTAGGCGTTTAATTACACTTCATCGAAGTAGTATACGCTCTTGCGCAATCGCTACATCTTTACACGGAACGCCCAAACCGACTCTTGGATTAATCGATTTAATTAGATGCTGCTTGTCTTCGGATTTTTCGAAACACCTACTTGGTCGCAGCTTGTTCTTCTTTGGGTACCGGGAATGGACCATGCTCGGCGGCCATGTGGGTGGCTAAGTAGTAGAGTTTTGCAGCCGAGGCGATCTTGGCATAGTTGATCTTTTCAGGGGTGTCCGAGGTGCGGTGGTAATCAGGGTGAAAGCCTCCAAAAAGAAACGCCACCGAGGTTCCTTGTTTGAAGAAGTTGATTTGATCGCTTCTGCCAAAAACGCCCTCTTCATCGAACTCAAATTCAAAATTAATCGACTTGTTGGCTTCGAGGATCAGAGCATGGAGGGACTGATCCCCTTTTTGGCTACCGACTAGGTGCAAGGAGCGGATGTTTTCGCTTGCCGGCTCGTTGGGTTTCTCTTCGTTGCGTCCAACCATATCGACATTGAGCATGCAGATCATCTTGTCCAGTGGCAAAATGGGATTGTTGACGTAGTGAGCCGAGCCAACAAGCCCGATTTCTTCGGCCGCAAACCACATCAGCAACACACTGCGTTTGGGTTTCGTAGGATTCGACGCAATCGCCTTGGCGATGCTAAGCAACGCAGTAGAGCCTGAACCGTTGTCGTCTGCGCCGGCAAAGTACTCATTGCCCCGTTGCCCCAAGTGATCCAAGTGGGCTCCGATGACGATGTACTGATCCTTTAGTTCTGGATCGGAGCCTTCTTGCCAAGCAAGTACGTTGGGGACCGCGATGGGTTCTCGACGGATTCGCAGTTCCACTTTTAGCTCCAGATCGGTTTCGTGCACATCGATCGCGTTGTCTTCTGGCACCGTCAACCACTCATCCTTGCCTCCCACCGCAGAGAGGACCTTCTTAGCTGCCTCTTTTTGGATACTTCCTCCGATCCCATTGGTGCGTTGCCTATTACCGTTGGGGAGTTGCTGCTGAGGGGTCGAAGCCGGTTGGCTCTCGACGACGCGAAGTACTGCAGAGGCTCGTTTTCGAGCGAGTCGGAAGGCGTTGGCCGATGCAGCTTTGTCGTCCGCGACGAGAATGACTACTTTGTTCTCGATATTAAGATCATCGGCGATCTTGGCCCCCTCCCCTGCCATTTGCAAGAAGACTACTTTGCCGGAAAACTCAGGTTGGTCCACGAAACGATCCAGGCCGATTGTTTTCTCAAACTCCATGGACAGCTCGTTCGGGCCGGTGAGTTTCGATTGAGCCGGGTCGACAATCATTCGGCTCATGGGCAGCATTTGAAAATAGGTACCAGCGTCCCCCATCGGTTTGAGTCCGAATTCCGCTAATTTGCCTGAGACCCACGAAGCTGCCTTGATGTACCCTTCCTGCCCGGTCCCGCGGCCCTGGAAACCTGGACCCGCAAGGATATGGAGCCACTCTTGGCATTCATCAGGGCTGATCGACTCAAAGCCTGATCGAAGTGCCTCCGGCGGGGGCACTGCTCCTTCGTATTGGCCCTTGGTCGAAGAGAGTCCGGTGAACGAAAAAACCAACGCCAATGCAGCTTGGATCCAAAAAGTGCGGGTGTATTTCATGGGATAAAAACGCTTTGTTGGTTAACGCGTGGACCGGTAGCCCGGCCGGAAAAGGGACTTAGCGTCTTATGATAGTTGGATAGAAACCTCAGGGCGAGGCCATCTTGGTCGCCTGATCATTCCGTCTTGGTCCCCCCATCTCTTTTCCTCTCTCTGTGTCCTTTGTGTCTTTGTGTTTCCAATCTTTGAATCCCTTTCAAAACTGGCCGTTCGGGTATTTTTACGGGGCACGCGCAGACTCTTACTACTACCCACAATGATTCCTTAAGAGCCTAATACTCAAAATGTCCATCCGATAAATCACATGGCCAATTTACGCCTTGCCATTTTGAGCTATCGTACCGTAGGTTCACCAAGTCGCGCGGCCTTCATGATGTTGCATTACCCGGCGCGTGGACCGCGACAAGAGGCTCCATCATGATCAGTTTTTCAACTCCTTCGGTAAATAAAAAAAATCTCCCTATGAAATACTCTCTCCCACTTCTTCTTCTCGCCCTGCTGCTGGCCCTGCTGCTCGCACCGCTGGCCGGGCTGCACGCGGGTGATCCGCTTGTGGAAAAAACAGAAGTCTTTCCACCGGAACTCAACGGCATCACTCGCTATCGCATTCCGGGCATCGTTGTGACGACCAAGGGGACGGTGCTCGCCTACTGCGAGGCTCGCAAGAACGACAGCAAGGACTGGGGCGAGATCCAAGTGCATCTGCGCCGTTCTACGGATGGCGGCAAAACCTGGCTCCCCTCACAGCACATCGCGCACAAGGCGGAGCGAATCGAAGGCAACCCGCACAAGAAAGATGACGTTGGGGCTCGCGAACAAACGGTGAACAATCCGGTTGCCATCGTCGACCGCAAGACGGGAGCCATCGAATTTCTTTACTGCGTGAACTACGCCCGCTGCTTTTCCACGCGGAGCACAGACGACGGAGTTACTTGGAGCGCACCTCAGGAAATCACGGCAAGCTTCGAACCCTTTCGGAAAAAGTACGATTGGAAGGTGATTGCCACGGGCCCTGGTCATGGCATTCAGTTAAATACCGGCCGGATTGTCGTGCCCATCTGGCTTGCGTATGGAGGCGTCGGAGACCACGCCCCATCTGCTTGCGGCACGATCTTCAGCGATGATCACGGCCGGACATGGCAAGCCGGTGACATCGCCATTCCCAACGAAGGCGATTTCGGCACGCCGAACGAGTCGATCCTCACTACGCTCTCCGATGGTCGCCTGATGATGGTCACGCGCAGCGTCTCGAAGCCCAGTCGCAAGCTCGTTTCCACCAGCACCGACGGCGCGACCGGTTGGAGTCAACCGATATTTCACGACGCGCTTTGGGAGCCAATTTGCATGGCGGGCTTAGTCACCCACCCATCGGGCGTGTTGTTGTTTTCCAACCCACACACATTACCGCTGGATAAGGAGGGAAACCCCGTTCAGGCAGGCAGAGGCAAACGCGAAAACCTCTCGATTAAACTCAGCCGCGACGATGGCAAGACATGGCCCGTCAACAAAATTCTCGAACCCGGAAAATCCGCCTACTCCGATCTGGCCGTGCTCCCCGATGGCACCGTGCTGTGTCTCTTCGAACAAGCGAACTCCATCGAATGCGCACGGTTCAATCTCGATTGGCTAGAGCAAGAATAAACCGCAGAGACAGGCAAAAAGATTTCAGGGCAAAAAGATTTCAGGGCAAAAAGATTTCAGGGCAAAAAGATTTCAGGGCAAAAA
>JAGWZB010000087.1 GCA_018969045.1 Planctomycetota bacterium
AGTCTGAAACTCCTTCGATGTACGACTTGGTATCGGATCTTTACGGAGAAACACCACCCAAGAAGAGACGCTACGCACGTGCGATTTCGCTGGATAACAAGATCCAAGAGACCGAGCGTGAAGCCTCCGAGAGCAAGAAAAACAGCAAGGAATTTTCGGCGGTACGGCAACCAAAACCCAGCGATAAAAAGTACCAGCCTAAGGGGACTGACTCCAAGGCGATCGCGTATGTCATCGGCGAAACTCCACAGTGGTTTCGGATCGAATCGTTCGATCGATTCGAAAGCAATGTATGGACGCACTCCGACGAGTTGATCGACGCCCAAGCCAACAAGAACCCATCGATGCTTTCGATTCAAAACAAGCCTTGGATGCAAGTCCTGTTTCCACCTCCTGACTTGGTGTACTCGGTGCGAGAACGCTTGGCAACCAAGATCATCAATTTTCAATCCCCAAGGTTACTTGCTCCTTCGCTGACGACCCATGTGCATATCGACCGCATCGATCAAGTCGACTTCTATAGCTGGACCAATGACGGGCAATTGATGATGCCGAATCGGGATTATGTCCCTCAATTGACGATCGTGCATCAGCTATACCAAATCCCTCAATTGCACACCTTGAGAACCCCCAATTCTCCCTATCGAAGTTTGTCTCACCAGAGAAACTCGGGCAATCCACAAGCCACCCACGGGCTTGGCGACTGGATTGGTGCTTATACAGACTTGGAAGAAGTTCATCAGAAGCCCTCTAAGAAGGTCCGAGCGTTTCTCGACCAAGTGCTGAGCCCTTTACCGAGCAAAGCGACCGATTGGAACCGTGTGGAAGCGATTGTCGGAGGGCTCAGAAATTTACGGTGCGATATCGATTCGGTTGCCCCAGAGGATTGTTCCGATGTTGTGGACTATCTGCTGGAGCAAAAACGTGGCCCCGATTACTTAATGGCTACGGCCGCGGTGGTCATGATTCGGCAAATGGGAATTCCAAGCCGTTTGTGCACAGGATTTTTCGCTTCACCGAAACGCTTCGATCGGATTGCAAGGCAAACGGCGATCATGCCCGAGGACTTGCACACTTGGGCTGAAGTCCATGTGCATGGCATGTGGGTTGCCATCGAGCCGACGGGTACCTATCCGATCCCACGCCAGTGGATGACTTGGCAACAGTGGGGTGTCGAGATGGCTTGGGCTTGTCGGGATTATTTCCGCAATCACCCTGCCCAATCGCTGTCGGTTGCTTTGTCGATTGCGTTTGCAGGGTACTTTAGGCAGCGGTTGGCCCAAGCGTTCCTCAGTGGTCTTTCGTTGGTGTTGCTGATTCTGCCGACGAAGTTTCAGTTGCTGGGTTGCTTGAGTTTCCTGCGATGGAAGATGTGGGTATGGAATCAATCAATACCCAAACATTCAACGCTTCAGCAGTGGCTTGGTGGCGAACTGACCCAATGCACTCAAATCGCTCCGGGTGTCGCCCGAGAGTTCATCCAAATCACGCAGCGACTAGCCTATGGACCGGCCCAGCATAAGTCGCTGGATGTGGGACACCAGAAACTGATCGGACAAGTCTTGCGATCGATCCTTTTTTCGGGACTCAAGGGTGCGGCGGCTCCAAGAAGAATTTCACCTTCGAGTCCATCAAGATAAGAAAGTTCATTTATGAATGCGAACACTCCAACTGTGCATGCAGCGAGCCCAACATCGGGTGAGATTCAAGCATGGATCAGCGGTTTAAGAAGCCAACTCAATCGAGTCCTGCTAGGCAAACCCCAGGTTGTCGAGCATTTACTAGCAAGCTTGCTTGCTCGAGGTCACGTTTTGTTCGATGACTTACCAGGTTTGGGAAAAACCACGTTGGCCAAGGGGCTGGCACAAGCCGTGGGGGGCAAGTTCATGCGTGTTCAATGCACTCCGGATTTGTTGCCAAGTGACGTGACTGGCTTTAGCGTCTTGAATCAAAAAACGCGCGAGTTTGAGTTTAGGCCGGGTCCTGTGTTTTCAGATGTGCTGCTTGCCGATGAAATCAATCGCGCCACTCCCCGAACACAGAGCGCGCTGTTCGAAGCGATGGCCGAGAGGCAAGTGACGATCGATGGCCAGCCCCATGCGTTGAGCGAAACCTTTCTAGTCCTTGCAACCCAGAACCCAGTTGAAAGCGTCGGGGCTTATCCGCTCCCTGAAGCCCAACTGGATCGCTTCACGATGAAGCTTAAGATCGGCTATCCGGATCGATCTAGCGAACTGGAGCTATTGGCTCGCAACAGCAAGACGACTTCGGAGTTCTCTGCCCAGCAGATTTTGGAGCCCGGGCAGTTGGCGAGTCTTCAGCAAGCCGTCACGGGTGTAGCTGTTGAGGCACCGGTCCGAGAGTATCTATTGGATTTGGCGCAAAGCACTCGAAACAATCGCAGTTTTCCGTTGGGACTGAGTCCACGCGGATTGCTTCAATGGCAACGTGTCGCCCAGGCTTATGCCATCCTATGCGATCGGGATTTTGTGATCCCCGAGGACATCCAAGCTGTATCGGGTCCGGTGCTTGCTGTTCGGCTAACGAGCAGTTCGATGTCGACCGAGAAGGCGATCGAATCGGTGATTGCTTCGGTCGATGTTCCCAGGTTGTAGTCGTTTTTTGTGAATTAAGGCAAAAGGCAAGGATTGATTCGATGCCCCATCCATCAAGACATTTAGGATCCTACACCGGACCCTTTGCTTTGCGAATGTTCTTTCGAGCTGTACTACTGGTTGGCATGGTGCTTATTTGTTCAGGATGCCGTCCGGCGGATCGCGGTCCAATCGTACAGCTGACCGATAGCGGCAAGCAGGACGAGCATCAAGAGCATGAGCATTTCCCCGAGCATTGGCCTGAGGACATCATGCAAGCGAGCAAGAGGATTTCTGAATTGCTTGGTGGCACGGCAGGCAGTACTCAGGGGATTTCGACGTCATTGGAGCTTGCTGATTTGGTGGGATGGTTGCCTGTGCTGGCTGCAGATAGCGATTTGGGGCGAGAGGACTTTGCGCGTATTGACGCTTGGTCGAGCGATTGGAGTCCGCTTCTGCGCAAGCATGCCCAGGGTGCCCAGGGCCTTGAAGGGCTTGGCAATCTGGACCAGCTAACGCAGATGTCGAAGGACTTGGATGCGATTTGTAGGGCCGAGCAGGCTCGGATCGACGAGTTGGTACGGCGATTTTCGGAGTGACGATTCCAGGAGTATTCCGATGGACATACAGGTGCTGGTGTGGGGAGCGTTGACTCGGATGTGTCAGTCGCTCGTGGCGGCTAGTCCGACGATAGTCATCGGCTGGTTGGTTGCAGCGGTTTTTGAGCGAATATTTGGACGCGAAGGGACTTACAAGCTCTTCGGGGGGAACACATGGCGGCAGTTGCCGCAGGCATGGTTGTTGGGGATGCTCTTACCTGTTTGTTCGCTGGGGGTCATTCCGGTGATGCATCAGATGCGCAAGAGTGGGATATCGGGTGGGACGATTTTAGCCTTTGGTTTGACGGCCCCGTTATTCAATCCGATTTCGGTTCTGTATGGTCTGACACTTTCGGACCCATGGGCGATTCTTGCTTTCTGCCTTTGCTCGTTGGTTTTGATCACGGTGTTGGGAATCCTGTGGGACCGTTTGTTTCCAAACAGTCAGTTGCCTGCTGAGGCGTTGGACAAGACACCTTATGGAGTCCGGCGCATTGGCGCGGTGGCTTTATCGATGGCTCAGCAAGCATGGAGTGTATCGACGCTGTACATGCTTTTGGCGATTCTGGGAGTGGGATTGCTGGCGGGTTTATTGCCTGCTGGGATATTGCAACGTGCGGCGGGCAAGGACGATTGGGTTGCACCATTGACGATGTCAGCCGTTGCGTCTTTGGCCTATATCACCCCGATGACAGCGATCGTTCAAGTCGCTTCGATGTTTCAACATGGCAATTCGGTGGCAGCCGCTTTCGCGCTTCTGACCCTGGGTACGGGTGTGAATTTGGGTTTGATGGTTTGGATGATTCGACATTATGGACTGCGTCAATCGCTGGTATGGCTAGGGGTTTTGGTGGTGATCGTCTTGGCGATGAGTTACGGATTGGATCGACCCCTTAGGCCAAAAGGGATCGAGCCAGCAGATCACACGCATGCGTTTGACACTTACTGCAATCCATTTACCCCGGGCGACTCGAACTATTGGACTTCGGCAAAGCGTGTTATCGAGGAAGCGGCAACACCTGCCGAGATCCTCGCATTGGGTTTTGCTGGATTGACGTTGGTGCTTGGGTCAGTATCGCGTTTGATCGATCCGCAGGATCGCTTGATGCGTTGGCTGCTGAGTATTCCGGAGGTCCGTTCGGCCAAAACGCCAGACATCGTATTGCCTGACTGGGTGATTGCCGTGGTATCACTGGGTGGGTTGGTCGCAGCGAGTGTTGTGGCATGTTTTCTGTATTATCCGCCTGTGAGCGAGATACGCAAAGAGATGCACATGATAGAGGCCGAGATGTTTACGGCTTATCAGTCAGGAGAGTGGGACAAGCTCGAGTACTGGATCCCGATCCAGGAGGATTGGGCGCACAAGATGAAGGTCAGTGCCTATTTGCGAGGCAGGCCGTTGGATCGTTACACGGAGCTCAAGTTGCAGGTGTACAAAACGAAGCTTGAGCTGCTTGAGCATGCGACGGAGGATCGCGATAGGCAAGAGGCGTTGGAGTTTGGTCGCCAGGGATCGAAGGCTTTTAGTCGATTGAAAAAAGCGCTTGGAGATTGATCTTTTTCTTTCGTATCAGGTCCTGAGTGAGAAAGGACTCAAACCACCCTAGCGATCGGGCAAGGCGAACCAGAACGCTAGCTCTGCCGGAGTTTGGTGAGCCAGCGGTGGAGGTCGGCGGGCCAGGGCATTTTGAATTCGAGTCTTTCGCCTGAGATCGGGTGATCGAAGGCCAAGGTGGCCGAGTGGAGGGCTTGTCGGGGCGCAGCGCTGGTGTCTGGAATCACCGAGCCGTCAGCGAGTTTGCAGTAGATGGGATCGCCGCAGAGGACGTGGCCAGCTTCGGACAAGTGGATTCGAATTTGATGGGTACGTCCGGTTTCTAATTGGCACTCGATAAGGCTGTAGGGTCCGATTTTCTCGATTGGGCGAATGTGAGTGATCGCATGTTGCTGGGTCGGGTCGGTGGTTTCAACATCCTTGGGCTTGGAACCTCGATGGCCATCTCCTCGGTCGCGGATTAGCACCGAATCAAACGTTTGTTGTTGGGGATGCCCGTGGACGACGGCATGGTACTTGCGAATCACGCGGTGATGCTTGAAGGCTTCGATGAGGGATTGAGCGATGCTGGGTGTGCGAGCAAAGAGCATCAATCCTGAGGTATCGCGATCCAAGCGATGCACGGCGATGACTTGGAGTCGTTTAAGTTTGTGTTCGAGGTTTTGGCGATCTTCGGACCGGATATCCTTGAACTCGCGTGGGCTGATTGGCAAACGTTTGGTCCGTTTGGGAGCTGGGTCTTCGGTTTCCCGGGGTTTGAAGTTGCGTTGGAAGTGGTGCATCAGAGCCAGGGGCACCATTTCTTCGAGGGTCGGTTGGAGTTGTCGACGTTTCTCTGGGAGGTTTCGTTCCTCGAAGTGTCGGACGCTGGTGATCCCGGCTGGTTTCTCGACAACGACCAGGAATTCGTCGACGTAAGTGATTCGAATATCGGTTGCTTCGATGGGTTTTGGGAGCGATTCTTTCCAGAGCTTGATGACATCTTTGCGGGTGACTTTTCTGACCGGGTCCAAGCATAGATTTCCGTTGACTTGGACTTTGCGTCGACGAATCGAATCGCGGACGTCCCCCCAGGTCCAGTCGGCGAGCCGTTTTTTGATCACCCGTTCGAGGACCGAACCGTCGTCGGACTCGTCCAGGTGGATCAATTGGAAGGAGTCGGTTGGATGGGGCTTCATTGGATCGAGGATCTGTTGAGTTTTGGGAGAATCTCGGGGCCGGTAGCGTCGTTGCTGGGCTTACATTGTCTCTGGGCGAACCGCTACAATACAGGGCGATTGGTCCGATTTGTCAATGGATCGGACTCTCAGGTCGTCGGGAAACCCGTGGGTTCTTGCGTCCATTCTCCGTAAGTGAGGTTAATTGTGAGTCTTCCAACAGATTTTGTCACGGTTCGATCAAAAAACGATCGTCGAGCGAGTTTTTTAGTGTTGTTTTTGGCCTGCGGGGGCTTTGCTTCAGGTCTTGGGTCTTCAGCGGAATTGGCCATGGGTCAAGACCCTTCGAAACCGGCTCAGACGGCCACCGACGACTACAAAGGCTCTGAGGCTTTTGAGGAAGCCAGCAAGTTGCGAGTGACCGAATCGACCAAAGAGTCGCTTGGAAAAGTGATCGAACTGTGCAAAAAAGCGTTGGAACTTGGGCTCGATGAACTCGATACGGCGGATGCCAAAAAGATGCTTGGTGCGGCGACGTTTCAGCGGGCTCAAAGGACACTCGAGGAGCTTGCCGGTGCGCGCTTGCCAGCGGCTCGTGTCACCAAAGTCACCGGCGAGGCGATGCAAGACTTGCAATCGGCCATCGAAGCCGATCCGGATCTTGTCGACGCCTATGTGATGAAGGCTCGTATCCATCTGCTGCGTCAGGAGATCAACAAAGGGGCCGAGGCCCTGGACTTGGCCCGAACCAAGTTGCAAGCGTTGGTCGATGCTGGCGAGCGCGATCCTGAAGTCAAGAAGAAGTTATCCGAAGTGATCATCATGCGATCGGTACCGCGACAGGATGTCGATGAGCGGATCGATGATTTGCTCAAAGCGATCGAAGCAGACCCGGAGAATGAGCGGGCGATTCAATTGACCGTTGAGTCGTTGATTTCGGTCGGTCGCAACCAAGAAGCTGAATCGACGATTCGCAAATTCCTCGAAAGCGATCCTGAAAACGAGTACGCTCTGCGCCGTTTGGTATTGATGCTCGCCCAGGGCGAGAAGATAGACGAAGCGATCGGGTTTTTGAACGAAAAAATCGAAAAATATCCCGAGCTTAGCGTCCTATACTCTCTTCGAGGAAACCTGTGGCTAGCGAAATCTGCAACGGGCAATTCGAGCCCTGAGGACAGAAACGCTTGGCTCGAATCGGGCAAGTCCGATAACGACAAAGCGATCCAACTCGATCCTGAGAACCTGGATGCCTACCTCAACCGGGCCCGGGTTTGTTTGGCCTTGAAGGACTATGAGCAAGCCAAGAAGGACATCGATTATCTTCAGGAAAAGCGGCCTGAGATTCCGGATTTAGCGTTCTTGAAGATGGACATTGCGATTCAGGAGAAACGGATGGGGGATGCGATCGGCGAGCTTGAGAGACTCGTCCAGCTGAACCCTGAGAATCGCCTTTTGCTCATGCAATTGGCTTCGATGTATCAAATGGATGACCGTCCGCGCAAGGCCCTGAGGATCGTGGATCGACTCATCAATGCCGAGCAAACCGATTGGCAAGCTTTGCGACTCAGAGGAGATGTACTGCTTGCATTGGGAAGGCACACCGATGCGATCGCCGACTACGAGCAAGCGGTTAAAAATATTCCCGAGGACGACGACGATCTATCGGGGATCCTGAATAATCTCTCGTGGGTGTTATCAACGTCACCGGAGGATTCGGTACGCAATGGCGATCGAGCGTTGGAGGCAGGCCTTAGAGCCTGCGAGTTGACTCAGTACAACAAATCCCACATCCTCAGTACGTTGGCGGCAGCCTACGCCGAGCTTGGGCAGTTCGATAAGGCCATCGAATGGTCTACCAAGGCTGTGGAGCTTGGGGCTAAAGAGGAAAACGAGCAGCTCGATCAGCTCAAGGAAGAGCTCAAGAGCTACCAGGACAAGAAGCCTTGGCGGGAGAAAAAAGAAACCGAGGAGAAGAAAGCCAAGCCGGCCAAGCCTGACGGTGGGATCGACACTTGATGGGTAAATGACTGAATTTGGGGCGAGAGTTTCGACTCCTTGAGCGTTGAAACTACAGCCGAACTGGAGAAATTGAAATGAATTTCTGTTTAGGATCTTAAGCCCTCGCTCTTGAGCTTGAAATTCCTGCGTTACTGAGTCAAGCGAAGATTCTTTCTAAAGTAATCAGCCGGTTTGAAACGAAATTAACTTCCGGACGGCCTGTACTGCGCTGGACGGCTTGAAGGAGTCAAGTCCAGTTCGGACGAGCCGAGGGGAAGTGTTAAGGGGGGGAATCTGAAACGCTTCGTGTCCGCAAGGGCGCGAGGTGCATTGGCTGTGATTGGTTTTCCGTACGACCATGTTCACAGGCAACTCTGATTTCCACCCGAGCAAGTCTTTCTCGGACGCCTTTGGTCCTGTCGGATGATTCCAATCGAGCAGTGCGTCGTAGGGGTGCGATGTTCGAGCGAAGTGGAATTTTGCGTCAGTTTCAAAGAAGCACATCAGGAAAACCTTTGTGTCGCTTGCAATACGATGGATCGGGTTGCAAGCATGGCTCGAAGCGTCCGCCAACGTAAATGCCCTGACCCAGTTGTTGCAGTCTCTAGCGAGGCCAAGATAACAAGGGCAGCCACTGTCGTGGGTCGTTGTTGCAAAGGCAGCGGCTCTGACTCGATTTCATAATTGGAAGGTAACGGAGACCAAAAATATGAAGGTGTTCACCACAGGCCAGGTCGCGAAGATCTGCAAGGTGGCCCCGAGAACCGTCAGCAAGTGGTTCGACTCCGGCCGACTCAAGGGGTACCGCATCCCCGGTTCACAAGACCGCCGCATTCCCCGCGAGTATCTGATCAAGTTCCTTAAGGAGCATGGAATGCCCCTGGGGGATTTGGAAGATGAGGCCATGGCGAAAGTCCTGATCGTTGCACAAGATCAGGTGTTGATCGAAAACTTGAAGCGAGAACTTCCTCTGGAAAAAAGCTTCAAAGTTCAGGTCGCTGCAAGCGGTTTCGAGGCAGGTATTCAAGCAGAGAGTTTTCATCCAGATTGCATGATTGTCGACTTCTCGGTCGGCAAGCTTGAAGCGTTGCAAATCTGCCAGAACCTCCGCAAGAATGTCGACTTCTCCGAAATCGTCCTTATCGCTCTGCTTCCCGACGACGGAAATACGATGAGCTTTGACCGTTCCAGCATCAATGAAACGTTCAAGAAGCCATTTGACGCCCGTTTGCTCGCAGAGAGACTCAGGACTCTCATCGGTGCCAAGAAGGAACTAGTGTAGATCTCTACACTCGGAAAAACCAAACATGAAAACCCTCGGTGTGATCATCGGGGGTTTTTTTGTTTTGCGATTTCCCAAAGTGCTTGCCATTCCCACAAAGCCAATTGCACAAGGTGTTCTTGCTGGCCATTGCGACCTGCATCGCTACTTGATTGGCACATGTCAACAAAAGCTGCCGGACCTGACCAATTGCCGATCAATCGGCCTTCTCCGGTTGCAGCCCGACGGATGTGAACGTCGACAAAGTGGGTCAATTCTGGATCGTTGACGCGAGCAAACCAGTACTTGGCGTTCCAATAGTCCTGCTCCATGCGGTGCAAGACACCGTGGATGTAGGCACCTAGGCCCCACGTTGCGTCTTGGACATGACTATGAGCCGGTTCCATCGAACCGATCCGCAAATACAACAAGGCTTGGGTCATCACGTCTAAAGAAGGACTCGTTGTTTCGATAACTTCGTGCAAGGATTTCTTTAGAATCGTCAAAGCAGGATCCTTGGGACGCGATAGCCGTAAGGGCATCGGGATCGCCAAGTCCTCGAGCCACGTATCGAGGGGGTCCAAATTGGGCGGATTGAAGCCAGAGGCATGATTCATAGAAGCTAGCCTTTGGGGGTACGAATGTTCAATTGAAGCATTTTTGGCAAGCGTTGCACGCGGCCTGAGCGATCGATGCTTGCGATCTGGCTGGTGGCCGTAACGAGCGTGTCTTCGGCGTCGCGATCCGGATGCTTACGTACCAAATGATAATGGTGCTCGATGCGAGCCCCGTGGCAGTAGTTGATACGGGTACGAAGAACCAGCGAGTCATCAAAAAGGGCTGGAAGGTGAAATTGCACATTCATGCTGTGGACGACCAGCAAAGTGCCACTTTCTTCGATATCGCGGTAGGAGATGCCAGAAGCCCTGAGCATTTCGACGCGTCCACGCTCAAAGTAATTCAAGTACTGAGCGTGGTGAACTCGACCTTGACCGTCGACTTCGTGATAGTGGACTCGGATCGGGATCTCATGCTGTTGGATCATAAAATTGGCTCGAAAATGGATAGTCCGACCAGATAAACCGGCGTTGACGCAGGGTTCGCGTTTCTGTTAATACCCACCCAGAGGGGGTTGTGACGATTGTACCAACCGTTGGCCAGTCGCGTTATGGGATAGCTCCCCCGTGGAGCGGTATTGCTCGATTCGATTTGCGAGGATAGTTTCGCCATGCTCAGTCGTTTTCCTCAGTGGGTCCGCTTCGGTTTGTTGCTCGCGTTTGTGACTGGCTCCCAAGCTGGCTGCCAGTCTTGGAAAACGCCAAGCTTCAGCATGTTTCCTTGGTCCAAGAAACCTTCGCCAGACAAGATTGTTGGAACCAAGCCACCTTCGAATCTTCCCACTGCACCTTCGAGCTCCTCAGCGACCTCATTGGCCCAAGACACTTCGAGAAATTCGGGGCCTACCAGTCCAGCTAGCCGTAATGCTCCAAGCCCCATTCCTGGCTCACCAGCCAACGGAAGCGTTGGGACTTTGGCCATGACAAACCCACAAGCTGGGGCTGTTCAGCCCTCAGGCATGCAATCGCCTAGCCCAGGTGCGGCGGCGGCCAACAATGGGTTCACACCTGGTAACTACAACCTCCCTCAAAATCGAATGCCCCCAAATGGATCTGCGTCGATGGCAGCCAATCCGTATGCTTCCATGCCCGGTGGACCGGTCATAAGCGGCCCTGCTCCAGCAGGCATGAGCCCCTACGGTTCTACCGTTCCAGCAGTGCCTGGTACTCCCGCGATGACTGGCAATCCGGTGAATGCTTCGTACACCAACGTACCCAGTGGCGCGAGTTACCCAAACAACATTCCCAATCTACCTGCAGCTTACGGTGGTCAAAGCCTACCACCTTCGAGCAACTTGCCCCAGAGCGGTGGAAATCCACCAAGCATGAGTCTACCACCTAGCGCGGGACTGCCCAGCATGGGATTACCGCCAGGAGGCGTGGCACCCCAAGCATACGGGCCAACTTCCTACGGGCCTTCTTATGGTCCGCAGCCGATCGGTCCCGGTGGTCTACCTACCAATGGACTGAACCAGCCATCGCAAAGCCCGGCCTATTCTTTACCACCAAACGCCACGCTACCGCCAAACGCCACGCTACCACCGAGTGCTTCGATGCCTGCAGGTGCATGGTTGCCTCCTGGTAGTGTCGCACCTCCTGCAACTTCGGTCCCTTCGAGTGTGCCGGGTGCTTCGTCGGCACCCGCAGGTGCTTATCGTCCAGGCAGTGTTGGTCGGAGCACCAGCTATGACTTCTCGGGACAGAATCAAGTCCGATAGTAGGACGCATAGGGTCGTGCGATGGAGCATGTCGTTTGGGATGATGCTCCTGAGCATCATCAGCTGTGGTTGCTCGACACCGCTTGCCAAAGGCCTCAATGAGAACAGCTTCATTGGGTATCTGAAGAACGGTCGCAGCGAACTGACTTCCGAATCGATTAGGCTCAAACCATGGCGAGCCGACTTGATGGTACTACCCCATGTGGAGTTCGAGGGGGAGACGATCACGATTCGCAACGTTCGCAACTGCCGATATCGCAGTGAGTCGGATTACGATGTTCGTCATTACGATATGAGATTTCGGTTGACGGATGTACGAACGATAGATTTCATCATAGTTCCGTTCAAAGAAACCGCGTTGCTAGCCCACACGATGCTCAGCTTTGGTTTGGCTGACGGAAGGCACTTTGTCGTTTCGGTCGAAGCTAGGCTTGAGCAAGACCAAGATTATTCGGCGGTGGCAGCTGCTGGCCGGCGATTTCCGCTTACCTATGTCGTTGCCGACGAGCGAGATGTGATTTTGTTGCGGACATTGGTGCGCGACGTCGAGGTTTATTTGTATCCGGGGAGAGCTCAGCCACAGCAGATTCAGGATTTGCTTGTGGATATGCTTGCTAGGGTCAATCAATTGCATCGTCAGCCTGAGTATTACGATTCGCTGACGAACAATTGCACGACGAACTTGGTCGACCATGTCAATAAACTGCGACCTGGGAGGATCCCTCGCGATTGGCGGGTTTTACTCCCTGGACATTCGGACCGATTGGCTTATGAGCTTGGGCTGCTCGAAATCCAAGGACCTTTCGAGTATGCTCGAAGCAATTATCAGGTCAACCAGCTGGCTGGACTTTACGCCGACGACCCAGAGTTTTCGAAACGGATCCGTAAGCAATAGGATTTCATGGACAACGATCAAGCGAAAATCCATGCGCAGCAGCAAGACCGAGCGCGGTGGAAGACAGCCAGCAGATCTGAGCTAGAAGCATGGCAACTCGGGCGGCTCAATGCGCTGCTGAGTGGGGTACTTGCCCAGAACGCTTTTTATCGTGAGCGTTACCGCACCGATCGTATCGAACTACGGGGGCTCGATGGGTTGCAGCAATTACCCCTGATGAACAAATCCGATTGGATTAGCGACGATGCTGCAGGGGTTGCCAAGCATCACAGTTACGAGTTTGACCGATACCGACGTTACCATCGCACCAGCGGAACGCGAGGTCGCCCTATGGTCATCCTAGATACCCAAACCGATTGGCAATGGTGGATCGATGTTTGGCAGTACGTTTTAGATGCTTGCCAAATCACTTCGGAGGATCGGGTGCTGATGGCTTTTTCCTTCGGTCCTTTCATCGGTTTTTGGAGTGCGCATGATGCGTGCTTGCATCGCAACTGCATGGTCATTCCATCGGGAGGCATGTCCAGTGAAGCCAGAATCGATTTGATCCATGCTTCCAAGCCCACGGTGCTCTTTAGCACACCCAGCTATGCGATCCATTTGGGCCAATTAGCCAAGGCGATGGGCAAGAGTCTTTCCAAGGGTTCGGTTCGATGTGTTTTTGTGGCCGGTGAGCCCGGGGGGAGTGTGGCCAGCGTTCGCGAGGCGATCGAAGAACTCTACGGAGCCAAAGTGATGGACCATGCAGGGGCCACAGAGATTGGTCCTTGGGGTTATGGCAGCATCGATGGTCGTGCGTTGCATGTGATCGAAACCGAGTTCATCGCGGAATTCATTCCCATCGATAAGAGCACATCGCCCTCGATCGATGAGGATGTCAAGGAATTGGTATTAACGAGTCTTGGACGTATCGGAGCCCCCGTGATCCGCTACCGAACAGGAGATTTGGTCAAACCTAGCTGGGCAGGGGATTCCAAGCAGCAGCAGTTGTGGGGAGGACCGTTTGTTCGGCTCGAACAAGGCATCCTTGGGCGGCTCGACGGAATGATCGTCGTGCGAGGGGTGAACATCTTTCCGACCAGCATCGAAGCGATCGTCAGAGAGTATCCGAGCATCGGAGAATACCGTTTGGTTTTGAGCAAACCGGCTGCTTTGGATGAACTGCTTCTGGAGATCGAAGACAGCGATCATTCGCAGGAATCGCTTTCGAAGGAGCTTCTGAGTCGACTGCAACTGCGGGTCCGGGTCCAGCGGGTTGCTCAAGGCAGTTTGCCCAGGGTCGAGGGGAAATCTCGGCGAGTTCTGGATTTGCGTTAGACATCCAGGGCCTCGGAGGACTTTCCAAAGTCTTGCTAAGTTCCGATCAACGCCGTATTGAGGCCCCGTAAAGGGGTTTTGGGGCAGTATTCACAACGCTTATAAGCGGCGATCGCCATGGACTACCAACCGACTCTGTCCGTGCCGCTAGGTGCGGTGTCAGTTGTGATTGAAGCGACCTGAGCGTATCGGTATATTCTCAGACTCTTGGTCAGGGGCTTGCCTGCGTCCAAGTTTATTCCTCTTGTTTTTTTACTGTTGGAGAATCATTCCGTGGTGACTCGAATCGCGATCAATGGCTTTGGACGTATCGGTCGATTGACCTTTCGAAATTTGATGGCACGTTCCAATGAGTTCGAAGTCGTCGCGATCAACGACTTGACCGACAACCAAATGTTGGCGACGTTGCTCAAGTATGACAGTGTGCACGGTCGCTATGACGGAACGGTTGGTTACGATGACAAGCACTTGATTGTCAATGGCAAGAAGATTTTGGCGTTGGCCGAAAAGGATCCATCGAAATTGCCATGGAAGGACAACAACGTCGACATTGTCATCGAGAGCACCGGCTTTTTCACCGGTCGCACCAAGGACGGCAAGCCAGGTTATGATTCGCACCTTGCTGCTGGTTGCAAACGAGTGGTCTTGAGTGCACCGGCCAAAGATGGTGCGGATTTGACCTGTGTTTTGGGCGTTAACGACAACAAACTCTCGAAGGATATGCTCTGTGTATCGAACGCTTCTTGCACGACCAATTGCTTGGCACCGATCGCCAAAGTCTTGCATGAGACTTTTGGCATCGAAAGCGGACTGATGACCACCGTGCATGCTTACACCAACGATCA
>JAGWZB010000088.1 GCA_018969045.1 Planctomycetota bacterium
CGAGCGCAAGAGACGCTTGACGAGTTGATTCTTCAAAAGGATCAGATGGAGCGAGAATGCCTAGCCGATATCGACCGAGTCAAGAGAGACTATTCGGTCGAAAATTTGGTCTTAGAGCCTGTAGAAGTGCCGCTTCGTAAATCCGATACGAAAATCAAGATGCTGTGGCTGACTTGGGTGCCTTGGCAAATCGACCCTCAAGGCAACCAGACGTGTTTGGTTGAGACAATCGATGGATAATCCACAGGTGTGGATTTGCCGGGCCGATGCTAGAGTCTTGAACGATTTTCCTGGGCAACTCGTGGGGCAAAGGTGGTTTTCATCTAGTGCGTCACTGGTTGGTTGATATGATCAAGACGCAGCCAATTTAGGTTTTTAAGGGATTGTTTTGGTTGAAGTTTTCGTCAAGAACCCACTGATATGCGCAGTCTCCCGATCGTAGAAATTCCCGACCCCTCGAAAAATTCCAATGCTCAGAACATCCAGGGCAAACGGGGTTCCTATGCCTTTATCAGCCTAGGGTGCCCCAAGAATCTTGTCGACAGCGAGCAGATGCTAGGAATCCTTCAGCAACGTGGATACCAGTTGGTCCAAGCTCCTGAGGAGTCCGACTTTGTGGTGATCAATACTTGCGGGTTCATCGAGAATGCCCGCAAGGAATCGTTCGAAGCGATCGACCAAATGCTGGAACTGAAGCGTTCGGGGAAGATCCGTGGTGTGGTGATCACCGGTTGTTTAGCCGAGCGACAAAACGAGAGTTTGCTGACCGAGCGTCCTGACATCGATGGCATGGTAGGAGTTTTTGGCAGAGATGAAATTGCAAATTTGGTCGATCGCATCATGGATGGACTCGACGAGCAGCGGGCTGTTTTTCGCCCCGCACCGATCCGAGCCCTTGCCGACAACATGCGACTGCAGGTTACCCCTAAGCATTTCGCATACTTAAAAATCTCTGAGGGATGCGATCGCCTGTGCACGTTCTGTGCGATTCCGAAAATGCGAGGCAAGCATGCCAGCAAGCCGATGGAGGACATCCTTGAGGAAGCCCGCCGGTTGGCAGACCATGGGGTTCGCGAGTTGATCATCGTCGCGCAGGACACGACGTATTGGGGAATCGACATGTTTGGCCAGCCAAGGTTGCGAGAGCTTCTTGAGCAGCTTGATCAAGTCACTGGGCTAGACTGGATTCGGTTGATGTATTTTTATCCGATGTACATCGATCAAGCTTTGCTGACGACGATTGCCCAAGCCAAACGCATTATTCCTTACATCGATATGCCGCTTCAACATGCCAGCAATCCTGTGCTGAAACGCATGTCGCGTCGGGTGACACGAGAGTCGACGATTGACATGGTATCGATGATGAGAGAGACGATCCCGAATCTGGTTTTGCGCACCACCATGATCACGGGATTCCCAGGTGAGACCGATGAGCAATTCGAGGAACTTGTCGAGTTTGTCGATACGATGAATTTCGAAAGGCTCGGTGTGTTCACCTATTCCATCGAATCCGATACCCCGGCGGCCCGGTTGGATGAGCATCTACCCGAGCGGATCAAGAAAGAGCGTCGCAAGAGACTCATGGCAGTTCAGCAAAAGAACGCCTTTGATTGGTGCACCAAGCAGTATGGAAAGCGGCTGAGCGTGTTGCTCGACAAGCCGGTCGAAGGTGCATTAGGATCTTGGATCGGACGTTCTTATGCCGATGCACCGGATGTGGATGCTTGTGTTTTTGTAACCCCATCCGAAGAGATGATCTTACGTGCGGGCGATCTTGTTGAATGCGAGATTGTTTCATCGAACGAATACGACTTGGTCGGAGTCGCGACGCGAGTGCTATAGTGGCAGACAAACCAGCGCTATCAACGAATCCTTGGAATGTTCCCAATGCCCTCTCGGCAATTCGGCTTATTATGGCCGTCGTTGTCTGCGGATTGATCGAATGGCAGTCTTGGAACGTTGCGTTGATTCTTTTTGTGATCGCAGCATCGACCGATTGGATCGATGGATGGTGGGCTAGGAAGTTTCATCAGGTTACCAAGCTTGGACGCATCTTGGATCCCTTTGTTGACAAAGTCATTATTTGCGGAGCGATGATTGCGCTAGCAGGTGCTCAGGGATCACCGATCGCTCCTTGGATGGCGACGTTGGTGGTTGCAAGAGAGTTGCTCGTGACGAGTTTGCGTGGAATGGTCGAGGGGCAAGGGGGGGATTTCTCTGCCAAGCAGTTAGGCAAATGGAAGATGGTTTTGCAATGCGCAGCGGTCATTACGGCACTATTGTATTTAAGAGGCGCTGCGGACGTTCCGTTTTGGTTATCAACAGCAACGCAGGTCTGTCTTTGGGGCGCCATCGCCTTGACGGTTGCTTCAGGCATTGAGTACATCCTGCTGGTTCTGAGAAACTCCAAATCCAAGACCACATGAGCTTGCAGGCCCGAGCCATGGACCTCCTAGGTGTTTGGATCAAAGCGTCTCGTTATTTTTGATACTTAACCGCTGAGT
Source organism: Planctomycetota bacterium (assembly GCA_018969045.1). Lineage (GTDB taxonomy): Bacteria > Planctomycetota > Planctomycetia > Pirellulales > Pirellulaceae > JBKCUI01. The sequence continues at coordinate 2,505 of JAGWZB010000088.1, forward strand.
CAACATCGATGAATCCAGAAGAGCTCACACCAAATCAACAGGCCATCACGATATTGGCAAGTCTCATTGCAATCGGATTGGTATTTGGATCGTTGATCGTTCACGCCTGGGTGCTTGTCGCTTGGCAACGTGTGATGAGTTGGGGAGGGTGGTTGCGTGACAGAGTCTACGACAAGATCGGACTGATCGATCTTTTCATGTGTTTGGTGTTCATTGCGGTCGCCCAAATCGCAGTCGCGGTGATATTCCGCAATGAAATCAGGGGATCTGATCCCAGTGGGCCGGTACCAAGCCGAGCATCGGAGGCAGTTCTTGAGCCTGCAATCATCCTTCCAGCAGGCTATGGATCGCCGGTTGCAAGGCCAACCGATTCGAAACCAGCCATTGCCGAATCGCCATGGTTCATGGTGGGTGCCACGTTTTCTTTGGTGGCCGGTTGTATTGCTTCGGCGCTTTGGACCTTGGGGCGCACCCACGCAAACCCTCGATTATTGGGGATGAGCTCCGGTAATTTGGCAAGAGACTTGATGGTGGGAGTTTTGGTTTTTCTGTGGATCACTCCATTGGTGTTGATGGTGAATGTTGGGGTGTCTCAGATGACCGAGGTCCAGTACGAACATCCGGTCATCGACTCGCTTCGGGGCAGGTCGTGGGCTTTTCCGCTGCTGTTTTTGAGCGCTGTGATTTTTGCACCTGTGTGGGAGGAGTACGCTTTTCGGTTTCTGCTGGTCAATTGGCTCGACACGCTGCGAAGGCATGGTTTGGATCTCAAGAGGTTGGTGTTTGGACAAGTGGCGTTGGCAACGAATGCAGACACCGAACCTTCAGAGGGCTATCCGCCCTGGTGGATAGCGATCGTCAGTGGGTTGCTTTTTGGACTGGCCCATTTTGAGTATGGGGTCAGTTGGGTGCCGCTGGTGGTGCTCGGTACGGTCTTGGCTCGGGTGTATCAGCTACAAAGGAGCATTTTGCCATGCTTTCTTATTCACGCGTTATTCAATTCTTTGGCCATGGTTGGCTTTGCGTTTGAGTTGTTTGTCAAATCGCCATGAGGTTTTGGCCCATCAGGTCGAAAACTTGTGCAATTGAAAATGCTAGCAACCCGCAAGTTTATAGATTGACATTGAGAATGGACGAAACAAGCTCATAGGTGGGAGAGACGATAGGCCATCAAGAGAGCCAGAGGGATTGCAGCGATGATGTCGACACGGATGCCAAGTGGCGATACGCGGCCTGCTCAGGCGAGCAAGGAGCTAGCTAGCATTCCCCCCGTGATGGATTTAGAGACGGAGGTTGTTCTGCCGGTTCGTCGAGTGAGTATTTCTGTACTGGTGAGTTTCGTCATCCATTTGGTTCTTTTGCTGGTACTTGCGGTTTGGACCGTTAGGCTTGGTGCTGGTCGAGGCGAAGGGATAACGATTGACTCTGGGGAGGTTGGAGGGAGTGAGTTTCAGAGTTTCGAGCTAGATTCCTCGGAGATCATCGAGGCGCAGGCCGAGTCGGTACAGCAGACCAGTTCGCTTGCGAGTGCTCGGTCGATCCAGTCGATTTCGGAGATTGTCCAGCAGACGGATATGGATACTTCGATCCCTGTTGGTACTACCGGGATGGTTGCGCAAGCAGCATCGGCATCGAGTCATTCCCAGGGGAATGGTTTAGGATTTGCGGAGGTGTCTTTGGCGGGGCGATCCAAACAGAATCGCAGTGCGATGGTGGCCCAGCATGGTGGGAACGAGCAGAGTGAGCGAGCCGTTGGGTGGGCGCTGGAGTATTTGGCATTGCATCAGTTGAACGACGGGTCCTGGACGATGAATTACGAGCAGTCGTGTGCTGGCAAGTGTTCACCTGGGTGCGATGGCAAGGACCCGTATCGATTTGCTGCCACGGGTTTGGCGTTGATGTGTTTTTTGGGTGCGGGTCATACTCCCAATGACCAGCAGTATGGGGAGGTCGTATCCAAGGGGATTTATTTCTTGCAGAACAACCTTCGTCGAACCTCGGACTCTGGGTATTGGGTCGATACGGTTGCCTCGGCGCAGATGTATGAGCATGGGATAGCCACCTTGGCATTGTGCGAAGCGTATCAGATGACGCGTGCGGGGGAGCTCAAGGAGAGTTGTCAATTGGCTGTGAATTTCATTTTGAAGGCGCAGTATCGTGACGGAGGTTGGGATTACCATCCTGGAAGGCCGGGGGATTTATCGATAGCAGGTTGGCAGGTATTGGCATTAAAAAGTGCGGCGGCGACGGATTTGATTGTGCCTCGGGAGACGGTGCAGGGGATTGATCGCTTTTTGGAACTGAACCGCGGAGGCGAGTCCATGTTTCGATATCGGGGAGGCAAACCGACCAAGAGCATGACGGCGATAGGTTTGCTATTGCAGATATTTAGGGGGAAATCCAAGGAATCTCGGAGTGTTGCCAGCGGTGTGGAGTACTTGTCCAAGCAGGGGCCTTCGTCAGTCGACATGTACTACAATTATTATGCGACTCAAGCGATGTTTCAGGTCGGGGGTAGGTACTGGAAAAACTGGAATTATTACATGCGAGACATGCTGATTCGCTCACAGAAGCCTGACGGTCATTTGCGTGGGAGTTGGATGTTTGAGGGGGATCATTCCAACAAGGTGGGAGGTCGCTTTTATTCGACTTGTATGGGTTGTTTGATACTCGAAGTCTACTATCGGTATTTGCCTGTGTATGGTGAAAGCAGTGATGATTTCAGATTTTAGCGATAGGATTTACCGAGGAGCAGAACGTGACGGTTTCACAGAAAGGTAGACGCCAGCGATCCAAAGCCTTGTATGAACGCAGAGGTGAGCAACTGGTATCGGTCCCATCGTTCCTTGTTCGTCTTTTACGATCCTTTTTGGCAACGTTGGTGATCGTTGGAATATCGCTTGCGATCGGTACGGTAGGTTACAGCTACTTCCTGGAGAAACCTTGGGTTGACGGATTGGTTAATGCTGCGATGATTTTGACCGGCATGGGGCCTGTCGATAGGATGGATTCGACTCCTGGAAAACTTTTTGCGACGTTTTATGCCCTTTATAGTGGGCTAGCCTTTCTTTCGATGGTGGCGATTATCATCGCCCCTGTTTATCACAGATTCTTGCATCATTTTCATTTAGACGACGAGTGACCAGATTGGTCGCTCAACCAGATCTCGCAATTTTCAGGCGGGGCGTTCGGCGATCCCGATGCGGAGCATGGCCCAAGGATTTCTAAAATTGCTGGGGGGGTACCGTTAATCGATGGCGGATTGGGCCGAATCAATGCGATCTGTTGGGGAAGCCCAGCGGTACTGGATTCTGCTATTTACCCAAATTGACCACTTGTGCTAAGGTGCCCACTTGTAGATGCACGCTGGCCATTGCGCACTGGCGGTAGCATACTGGCGATTGCATACTGGCAAGAGGGATTCACGGAGGAGTCTAGGCCATGCATTTGGTTCGTTTGGATATCGACAAGAAAAACGCAGCTTCGCAGTACCATGTAGGCCCTTTGGGCGCGGGATTGAACGCGGTTTACTCGCCGCTTGTGGCCAACAGCACATTGCTGACACGATTCACAAAGAGTTTGCTCTTCCGTGGTCAAACCCTTGGAGAGCTTGACGATTCTGAATTTGCGTCGATTGACGGATCCGTGACCTGGGTGGATGCATCGGGACATTTGCGAATGATCGATTGCGTGGGGGGAAGGCCGCTTTTCGCCCAGCTATCCAATTCGGGACCTTCTTCGACCGGTTCGCTTTACCAAGAGGACGACGAGCGGGTCCGTGGTAATGGGCACATGTTTTGGGAAGGGGAGTCGGCTGACGGTCGCTGGGATGAGTTGCGAGCGGACATACTCGGTATGGTATTCTGTTCGCCGCTTGGATCCGTGTCCCCTGAGAAACTTTGGTGGGCTGCGGGGCGATTGGGCGTTCATGCCCCCGCGAAGATGGAGGTTGACCAGGGTTACAAGGCCCTCAAGGACGAAGAGACTGAGTTGCTCGAGAGGCTCCGCAATTGCGACCCGGTCGATCATGATCGAACTTGGTGGATCGCAGAGCGAGATCGATTGCGAGGACAATTGCAACAGGTCCAGCAGCACAATTTCGAACAGAGCTTGAGTGTAGGAAGCAGCGCCTCGGAGGTGAGTCCATCGGCAGGTGTGCAATCCAAGGCTTCTTGGGATGATTCTCAAATCAATCAGCAACTCTCGCATGCGGAACTGATGATTCAGCGTTGGAATCAGCGTGGACTGTGGCATCAGCGATTGGCCCAGGTTCAGTCCTCCTTATTGACTCGATCGGTTTATCGAAGAACTTCGACAGGCTCGTTGATCCCATCGGCTGAGAGATTTCTTTCGGAATTGACTGCGGGTGCTGTCAGGCAGTTACCCACCTGGGCGGTCGAGGCTTCGTATTTGCATTCTGAGGCTTACAATGCCGGGCTCAGATACGATGTTGTTGATGGACAGATTCCTCCTGCAGAAACTCGCCAACGTCGACTTGTAGATTTAGCGATTCGGCTTGCGATCGCCCAAGCTTCCCGATCTCGAATCGGGCGGATTCCGTTTTTGCTTGAGAATTCGCTAGATGGGTTCCGTGGTGAGCCTCTTGAGCAGATCTTGCATGTGGTGTCCAACTTTTCGCGAGATGGTTGGCAGATGTTGCTGACTACAAGCGACGAGTTTATTGCAAGGCGTATTGCAGGCCATGGTGGAACCGTTGCTCGGGTCCATGAGAATTTGCGGTATGCAAAACCTAAGTATGTGATTGATTCGGATACGGACCTGGGGTTGCATCCGGTATTGGATCGAGCACCGGTGGTGCAGTACTCCGGGGGGTACTCGGGTGATTTCGCAGAGGTCAATCGTCAGTTGGACTGGCTTGCACATCACGAGGAATCGCAGGTTCCACATCGTATCGAGCCGATGGTATATCAGAGGCAGGGCAAGACGTTTTATCTTTCCAAAGAGAGTCCTATCGATACGCTTGCTGGACTAAGTTCCGAGACGGTGCGTCGGTTGCGCTCGGTGGGAATTCATCGGGTTGGCGACTTTCTGGGGGCTTCGGCGCAGCGTTTAGCGAGTGTAACGGGGCTTAGACTCGAATGGATTCAAAACACGTTGGGTGTTGCGGAGTTGATGTGTCAAATTCCACAGATGAGGGTCTTTGATGCTCGTGTTCTTGTATCTTGCGGGATCCAGTCCTCGAAAGAACTTGGAGCAACGGATCCATTGGTGATTGCCAAACGCATCCATCGTTTTTTGGAAACCGAAGCGGGAAAATCGCTTCGAGGCACAGCACAAAGTGGAGAGTTGGTCCGCTTGCAACGATGGATACAGAGCGTTTATCAGCAGCACGGACTTGCGGCACAATCGCAGGCTCAAACAGTCGATTTCGATTGGGATGCGATCGAGCGAAAATCCAAGTCCGCAGGAGTTGATTCGGTTGCTCCAGCCTATGACTTGCAAGACGATCCAGATTTCCGAGAAGACGCCGGACAAGCGGTGGCCAAGTTCAATCTATACGCAGGAAAGTCGGATGTCACTTGGAAGTTCTTTCTGGACTTAAGCAGCCCGGTGGTAGATGCTCCTACGATTGGACCGAAGATGGCTCAGAAGCTCGAGTCGATCCGGGTGAAAACCATCGGGGATTTGCTCGCTGCCGAGTCAGGCGACATTGCGCAGGCCATTGGAGAAAAGTCGGTGACTGCCGCGACGGTTGACTCTTGGAAAAGTCAGTCGATGTTAGTTTGTCGAATTCCTAATTTGCGGGGACAAGACGCTCAGTTGTTGGTGGCAGCAGGGTATTCCACGGCCGAGTCGATCGCCGATGCATCCAAAGATACGTTGGTGGAAGCAATTGCTCGGGTAGCAAGTACCAAGCAGGGGCTACGGTATCTACGGGGGGGCAATCCACCGGATGCAGAGCGCATAGGCTCATGGATCCAGTGGTCTAAGCATTCGAGGATGGTCAAGGCGGCTTAGGCTCAGAGCCAACCGTTAGCCTTCGTTGAGGGTTACGGGTTGTGGACTTGCAACCCAAACCCTTATTTTGACCTCGGCATCCTTGGGGACGTAGACTACCAAGGGTAACAGGCTATTGTATCGCAATAGCTTGGGCTCTCCGCCCAGCGCTACAAATCGTTTGATTTTTGGAGCGTTTGGGTCGACTCCGATTCGGGTGCCTGCCATAGGACCGATTTCTTTAACAACATATTTTGGGAAGCCCCAGCCTTCGATGATTATTTCCTCGAGGTTCCCGGCAAAGAAATAGCGATTCTGAGCGTCTAGTTCCACGGTTTTGCCCACCATAAGCTCGACGCGATAGTCTTCTTCTTGCTGCTTGGGTTCGAGGTACAGAACGAATCGTTTCATTCCTTCGCTGGCCGGTGGGTAGGCTTTCATGTTGTTCTGGTCGGCTTGTTGAGCCATGGCATGGGTTCCCAAGAGGATGAGCATAAGCGACAAAGCGGTTTGGATCATTTTGAAATTCCTAAGAGCAAACGGGTTAGAAAGTACCGAGCAAGCTGACTTCAAATAGTCTAGGAATCTCGTAGAGCATCGTCCACGGGGGGTGCGTGCCATGGGGGTTCGACGGATGGCTCGTTGCTACGACCGCTTAAGTAAATCAGGCCGCCAACGAGTGCCACGGCTAGCAGTACGACTCGGTACATGGTGGCCACGATCAGGCCAGAAAAATCACTTGGTACGCTAGGGATTTGTTTGAACAGCAGATCGATCCATACCTCTTGCAAGCCGATGCCACCGGGAGTAATGGGCAAAGTTCCAGCAAGCAGGGCAGGAGGCACGGCCAGGAAATGTTCTGCAAGGTTGGGCCTTGCGGATGCTTCGGAATACAGTGCGCATGAAACAAGCCACATCGCAGTGGTCAAGGCTGCGTGAACACCTAAGGATTGAACGATCATCACGAAAGCTAACCAGGGGTCGTTTTGGAATACCAAGCATGCCGAAGCGATCTTGTGCAACTTTTTACCAACCCATGGGATTTGTTCGAGCCAATTCAAAGGCAGGATCTTACCCAATAGAACAATTCCCAGGACTCCCAAGAGTCCAATCGCAGACAAGACGATCGCGGCGTTTCTGATCCCGATGAGCTGCTGCGACAGATCGGAAAAAAGACTAGTGCTGATGGCTGCGACCATCACCAAGCCAAGCATGCCGATGGCGCGATCGACCAGGACGCTGGTGATAACTTCCGTCTTTCTGCTTTTGTTCTTACTGGCTGCAGCGATCGCCTTAAAAAGATCGCCCCCGACACTGCCGGCACTGACCATGTTCAAGGCGACCCCCAGGAACCCAAGGCGGACGGTCTCAAGCAAGGAGATTGGGACCTGGAGGGCAAGCAAGAGTCTTTGCCATCGCCAAAAACTCAGTACATTGGCTCCGAGTACGACCCAGAGGGCTGCAAGCAGTAGCCACCAATTCTTGGGCTGCTGAACCAAAAGGTCCCAGTCTTTCTGTGGGAACTTGCGAATTACCCAAACGACGATTCCAAGCAGCACTAGCCACTTGATCGCCGAGATGATGAGCCCTTTTGGATTAGGTTTCATAGCAATCGTCTTGCAAGAAAAAACCTCGGCCCCAACAAGAGGGTGCCGAGGTTTACATTTGTTGGAGTTACAAACGCTATTTAGCCTAGAACAGCTTTTGCAAACTCTGCGGCCCGTTGGGTGGATTCCCAAGAGAACTCTGGTTCGTTGCGTCCGAAGTGGCCACCTGAGGAAGTCTTGACGTAGATCGGACGACGCAGGTCTAGGTACTCGATAATTCCGCGCGGGGTCAGTTGGAAGAACTCTTTGACGACATTGCAGATTTTCTCGTCGCTGACTTTTCCGGAACCTTGTGTATCGACTCGAACGCTCACGGGCTGGCTGACGCCGATAGCGTAAGCGAGTTGGACTTCACATCGATCGGCAAGGCCTGAGGCGACGATGTTCTTGGCAACATGACGAGCCATATAAGCGGCACTGCGATCCACTTTGGTAGGATCTTTTCCAGAGAAAGCACCACCGCCGTGTCGCCCCCATCCGCCATAGGTGTCGACGATGATCTTACGACCTGTAAGACCGCTATCGCCGTGCGGACCACCGACAACGAAATTACCCGTGGGGTTGATATGGTAAACGATGTCCGGGGTGATCATCTTGGCTGGCAAGCAGGGCTTGATGATTTTCTCGATCACATACTCTCTGATTTGAGATTGAGATACCTCAGGCGAGTGCTGTGTCGAAACCACGACATTGTTGATTCCGATCGGCTGATACTCGTCATAAACGATGGAGACCTGGCTTTTCGAGTCGGGACGCAACCAGTTGACTTCTTTGTTGAATCGAGCTTCGGTCAGACGGTTTGTGATGCGATGGGCCAAGGCGATTGGCAAAGGCATCAGCTCGGGGGTGTCGTTGCAGGCGTAACCGAACATCAGTCCTTGGTCACCCGCACCGATGTCTTTGCCTGCCGTAGCATCGTCGTTGACACCTTGGGCAATATCTGGGCTTTGTCGGTCCAGCGCAACCATGACGTTGCAGGTCTTGCCGTTGATTCCCCATTCGTCATCGGTGTATCCGACATCGACGATGGCGTCGCGGACGATGTCTGCGTAGTTGACAATCGCTTTGGTGGTGATTTCGCCGACGATCAGAGCCAGACCTGTGGTAACAACGGTTTCGCAGGCAACGCGGCTCATTTTGTCTTGAGCAAGGAGGGCATCCAGGACGCTGTCTGAAATCCTATCTGCCAATTTGTCGGGATGCCCCATTGAAACCGATTCACTGGTGAAAACGTACTTGCCAGATGCCACTGAAATACTCTCCGAAAAAGACGAAATACTGTAGAAAGGGAACCTTAAACGTCCCATGGAGCGAAACAACGCTACCAAAGACGAGCATTAGTGTACCTTTATAATTTGGTTTCGAAAGGTTTAAGCCGGGAGAGGATGATGATCCGAGGTAATTTCAGGAAGAACTTCAGTCTGCTTTGCGTGATTTCCATGGTTTTGTTGGTGCCGGGGTGGTTGGTTGGAGAAAACTCCCCTGGGGATTCGACGCCTGGGGATTCGACGGCCGATACCCTGCATGGGCTTTTGAAAAACCAGCAGGATGCTTGGAATCAAGGAGAAATCGTCCGATTCATGGAGGCTTATTGGAAGGATCCGATGCTGACATTCTCTTCGGGGGGAAAAACCACCCGGGGTTGGCAGGCGACTTTGGACCGCTATCGGGCCAAGTATCCGGATGCCAAGGCCATGGGAAAGCTGACCTTTGATGCTCTTGAGACGACCCGATTGGATAGTGATTCCGCACTTACGTTAGGAAATTGGAAGTTGGAAAAGGAGAATCCCGCACAAGGGAATTTCACTTTGGTATGGCAGAGAATCCAAGGTCATTGGAAAATCGTGCATGATCACAGTTCGTTGTTGCCAGAGTCCAACTAAGGACAATCGGGATTGATTCGATGGTTTTGGGTGGTCGGAACATAAGGATGTTTGATGCTGGAAATCTCATTGGAAAATGTATCGGTTGGCTTTCGTGGCCCTTTGCTATTGGATCAAGTGCAGGCTCGGATTGAGTCTGGGGACAAAATTGGGTTGCTGGGTCGCAACGGGTCGGGCAAAACGACGCTGATGCGGATGTTATTGGGTTTGGAGCGGCCTGAGGCTGGCCGGATCGAAATTGCGGCGGGAATTAAATTGGCTTGGGTCCCGCAGGATGTCCCCCCGCAAACAAGCGGCACGGTTTTGGAGGTTGTTTCTGCTGGGCTTCCGGTGGAATATTCGCTAGATGAGAATTTGTGGAAAAAAGATCAATCGCTTGATCGAGTCTTCGCACAACTGCAACTCGACCCAAAAGCCGATTTCCAGAGGCTTTCGATCGGGCTTAAACGGCGAGCTCTCTTGGGCAAGTCGATTGTGGGTGATCCGGATGTACTACTGCTAGACGAGCCGACAAACCATTTGGATATTGACTCAATCCTGTGGTTGGAAAATTTCCTGACGGGTTTTTCTAAGACGCTCATCTTCGTTACTCACGATCGTGCCTTTTTGACAAAGATTGCTACTCGGATTTTGGAGATCGATCGCGGAAAACTCTTTGACTGGGAATGCGACTACGAGACGTTTCTAAAGCGAAAGGAGCAGGCCCTGTTGGCCCAGGAAAAACAGGACGCTCTCTTTGATAAGAAGCTTGCTATCGAAGAGACTTGGATCCGAACAGGGATCAAGGCAAGGCGAACACGCAACGAAGGGCGCGTACGCCGGTTGGAGTCGATGCGACAGCAGCGTGCGGCAAGGCCCAGCAAGTCAGGTTCGATGCGTCTTGCGATCGATTCTGGAGAGCGTAGTGGAATGCTCGTGTGCGACCTTCAAGATGCTTCCTTTGGATATGCATCCAAAGCCATTGTCAATTCGTTAGACTTGACCATCATGCGAGGGGACAAGATCGGGATCCTGGGACGCAACGGGGCTGGTAAGTCGACTTTGCTGAAGGGGATTTTGGGGGAATTGCAACCCCTCGGTGGCACTGTGCGTCTGGGGACCAATTTGCAGATTGCTTATTTCGATCAAAACCGAGACATCTTAGATCCCAACTTGACGGCCGAGGAGAACGTAGGGGTAGGCCGTACGAGCGTGACGATCAATGGTCGCAACAAGCATGTGATCGGCTACTTGCAGGAGTTTCTGTTTACTCCCGAGGAAGCTCGGTCCAAGATACAGTTCTTTTCGGGCGGGCAGCGCAATCGATTGCTTTTGGCCAAACTGTTCGCACAACCGGCGAACCTCTTGGTAATGGATGAGCCGACGAACGATTTGGATTCGGAGTCGCTTGAGATTCTCGAAGAGCGATTGGTAGATTACGAAGGAACCTTATTGGTGGTTAGTCACGACCGGGCGTTTTTAAACAATGTCGTCACGAGCATGATTGTTTTTGAGCCCGAGGGGATCCGCGAGTACGTGGGTGGTTATGACGATTGGCTTCGTCAGACCAAAGTCAATCGCCAGGCAAAGGCAGTTTCAACGTCCACTTCAAAAATGCCAGGGACGAATCCTGCAACACCAAGCGGTTTGAAATCGGATAAATCTGCGGCGTCGAAGCTGACTTACAAGGAAAAATTGGAGTTGGAATCTTTGCCAAGCAAGATTGAGGCGATTGAAATCCAGCAGGGAAAGTTGCACGAGAAAATGTCCAATTCCGAGTATTTCAAGCAACCGGCGGCCCAATTGGCCTCAGATGCCCATGAAATGCAGCGGCTCGAAACGATGTTGCTCGAAGCTTACCAACGCCTCGAATGGCTCGACATGCGTCAAAGCTAAGCGAGTTTTTCCGGATAGAAGTCCGATGTGCTATACTGGACACAGTAGGTGGATCGCCTACATCCTTCCGGATGCTGTTTTTCCCTCCCGCCAGAATCTTCGCGACGATGTTCCTCAAGATACTCTGTTGGATTGCCTTCCTTGTGGTTTGCACGACGGGGTCTGAAGCGATCCTTTGGGCTCAAGAGGAAATCCCCAGGGCCACCGATGGGTCCGTTCTGACAGCAGACCAAGTGGAATTCTTTGAATCCAAAGTGCGTCCGGTCTTGGTGGAGCATTGTTACGAATGCCACAGCCAGAGTCAGTCCAATGGAGGCTTACGATTGGATCATCGCGATGGCCTTAGATCCGGAGGTGATTCCGGGCCAGCCATTGATTTGGACCAACCGCAAACGAGTTTGATGCTCCAGGCGATCAGGTACCAAAATGCCGATTTGCAGATGCCTCCCAGCGGTAAGCTTGATTCTCGTGAGCTTGAGATTTTAGAGAAGTGGATTTTGGATCGAGCTCCCGACCCGAGAGTCTTACCGTCGGATCTGCCAACGGGCAAACCTGTTGGGATGAGTATTCAGGAAGGGAGGGAGTTCTGGTCCTTTCGAC
>JAGWZB010000535.1 GCA_018969045.1 Planctomycetota bacterium
ATGCGGAGACCGTTAGTCTTGCACTCAATGATCAATCTCATCACCGGGTTGATCTCTGAATAGAACGGGAGGCTTCCGCGAAAGGCCGCAGTCGTAACGGTAGTTCCTGTCCCCGCGAAAGGATCATAGATGCGGCAATTTTCACTACCAAACTCATCAATCAAGCTGTTTACGAATTCGGACGAGAATCCTTCGATGTATGGATACCACCGGTGAATCGATTGACGGTGATTGGGGGAGAACGTGCCGTTCACGCCAACGATCGATGATGAAACGTCGAATAGCATCCCTTGCTTAAGCTTGGTCGTCATGCGGATTGCCAATGGCTTCCTTTTTTAGTGGTCATTGCTGTTCTCCACGTGAGTTCAGCTTCGTTCGATCAAGTGGTGGCTGTCCTTCCAGATACTTCTGCACCGCATCGCGAATTACCCAAGCAACTGACACTCGATGCTTGCGAGCTAAGGCCTCAAGCTCGACGTGGTCATCTGCCGGTAAGCTGATAGTGGTCCTAACCGATTTGGATTTTCTCAGTTTTTCGCTGCCCATGCGATCCTTCCTTCAAGTGATCTTGCCTCAAAGCAGTGCATCACCATACATCAGAGTGATGCATTTCGCAAGTAGCCGTGGATTGAGAAAAATTTCCTCTACTTTATGACCGGAAAGTGTCTTCCTCAAAATCCACTTCGACAAGCGGATGTTTTTAATGCACTGCCACGTTACATTCGACATTCGTGCTCGCGACAGATCTGGTTTCGAAGCTCAGCTTTAGTTTCATCGTTAATGGGACAAGTATGGTCATGCCAGCAAATTGCACATAACTTCCGCTCATGTTTCTGCGAGGTTAGCAATTTAGGGATGCTCAGGCTTGATCGATTTAAACCGACTCGACTGCAATATGCGATTTTTTCAAATCGCAAACTGTCGCATAAACACAACAGAATTCTGGTCCCCGCTCAGTACTCTCCTCTGAGCATGATCGTCGTCGCTTCCCTTCTGCCATCGTCTCCTTTTGCCTCGGTGATGATGTAAAGCTCTTGACCAGTGGAAAGTCGGTAGTAAGACAGTATCCGGGATCCACACTCCAAAGCCGACTCATTGGCCTGGCAGTCATCTTCGCACAGATCCCCCCAATCGCCGGTAACATGGCGGTCTAGGATTTCCGTAGCGTCCATACCCGCACTCTCGATAGCGTCAAGTGCAGCCGGTGTTGCCACGCAAGAACCTGGATCAAACAACGGTTTTCGAAAGTCGACCATGGACAAACAAGCTGGTTGTGGAAATGGTGGTAAATTGTCTGGATAGCGAGAGCTGATAGAATACCTCTAAAGTACCATCCAAACCCGAAGCAACGGATAGCTCTTTGGGATAAGCTCCGGCACTATTTCTCGGAAATCGCCACAACTCCAATCCGAGCCTCATCGAAAGCCCCAAATGTCCACCGAGTCGCTCACCGTTGATCTGCGAGAACTGGACTGGAAACTGCTCGATAGCACCGAGAACCTCTCCGACGACGAGGTTTTGGATCTGGTTAGCGACTTTCTGATCGAGCAATTCGAGAGAATGGGTGCGAGCGCCCAAACCGAGCTTGTAGCGGACCTGCAGATGTCTGTGTCTTGGCAACAAACGATCGACACCGAGAAAGTGATAGAGCAATCGAGAGACTTGCTCAATCTGGGGCAAGTCCAAAGTGCGGCATCGATTCTGTGGACAATGCTTCGCATCGAGACCATCCCCAAAGAAGATTTCGTCGATGGTATGTTCCTTTTAGGCTCGGCCTATAGCCTTCTGGAGCGCCACGATGATGCTGTCTCGGTACTCGAAGTTACCTTAGAGTGTGACCCAGACCATTTCCTGGCTATGTCGAGTCTTGGCTACGCCGAACTTGCCCACGGCAATCCTAATCTTGCAGAAGAGTGGTTTCGGAAATCGCTGTCGATCGAGTCTGAGAATCAATGGGCGCTGAAGAACCTCGGGATTTGCCTTGCCAACCAGAGGCGGTTTACTGAAGCAAGCGTTGAGCTTCGGCGATGCTTGGAGCTTACTCCAGATGACATCGGTGTGCTTATTAGCTTTGGGCAATGCTTACACCATCTTGGAGATCTAGCCGGAGCCAAAAAGCACTTCGAGCGAGCATTAGCTCTCGGTGGACCAGAGCACCTGCTAAGCATGGCCAAAGACTATTTGGCCAAGTACGAGAAGGATGCCGAGAGAAATGGAGAAGGTTTTAATGAGGTCGCATTCGGATACATGGTCGATGCTCTTGATCGCCTTTCCAGCATGGACCGAGACCTCAAACGAGCGGTCGTC
>JAGWZB010000536.1 GCA_018969045.1 Planctomycetota bacterium
TTCGAAGTCGCCTTGCGGCGAACTTGAGGGCATCGTCTTTGTCGGTCTTGCGTTTGACGTTGCTCCACTTCCAGGCATCTTCGTTGGTGGAACAGACGAGCGTCTTGAGGCCGTGGCTGATGGCCAGATCGTTGATCCAACCTGAGGGGCCACGTGCCTCCATAACGACCAGGTCGACTTTGTGTTTCTTGAAGAGGGTGTTGAGGTAATTTCGTTCGGTGGCGGCGTTCAGAAACGAGTGCTTTCGGGTTTTGGTGTCGAAAAAGCAGCACATGGTATTGCGGTGTCTGCTAGTTGACGGGGCCGAGGTCAAGAGCGAGAATTTTCATCGTACGAGTCTCCATGGGTTTGGGGTTGGAATTTTGTGACGTTTCAGCGTTGCAAGCGCAGAACAAGATCACGGGTCAGAGTCGCCAGATTTTATTCGAAGGGCTCCCACCCCAAACCCAGGACTTACATGGATTCTTTCGTCGAGTCCAGGACCAAGGCCAGTGCAATGAATATTTCGTGGCTATCCAAATCGCGAGTCGAAATGTCGATAAGCGAGTCCGATCGCTGGTACGTTCAATTAGACGGACGTCCGGTTGCTATCATTGAAAACCCAATCGACGCTGACATGTTCTGGTTTACCTGGGATGTGGTGCAATTGGGGGAGATACCAATACCAAAAGACTTGTGGGACTACTCAACGGATTCCCGCCGCTCATTCCGCCACATCGAAACCGACGAACTCGATCCTGGAGCGTTTCCTGGTGGCAAAGGCATGCTAGAATCGGGGAGAGTCCTGATATGCGGTCCACTCCGAAATAGAGGGCGGCTCATCGACGAACAATATCGTGCACCGAAGTCGCGGCTTCGGCGTTTACTCCAATGGATCGTTTCCTAGCCGCGACTCGGTTAACCGTAGCGTTATGCGATAATTTTGGCCCCAATTTCTAGTCCGCTGTTTCCATCAGTGCGGACGCTCGTTCGTAAACAAATGACAGAACAAGATTCTCTGGACGAAATCAAACAACTGTTGCTCACGTATCATGGGATGGAATCGGCGAGCGTTTTTCGTGTCCCCGATAGGCACGAAGTCTGGATTCGCTTTCGCTGCAGTGATGCATCGTCAATTCGATCGATTGCAGCAGAGTCCGTCTGGGCGAATGTCACGATCACACTTGGAGACCCAAATACCACTCTCTGTGGAGAACCTGCTGGCGTCTCCGGCCTACCGTGCGATTTGCAAATCCCTGATACGGAAACACAATCCCCAACTCATGTCGAGAGATTCGGGGTCTACATATCGGCCAATCTTGCCAAGAACGGCTTGATCAGCAAAGAGAGACTTGAGACCTTACACTCAAGGTGGAAAACAAGGCTCGGTAATCGAAAACGAAAGCCACCAATCGCATAACAAAGCAATGCACGCCGAGCTGCGGTAGTGCGTCTGTTACACTTTGCAACGTCACTCGCCGCAGCCGGGTGATTGCCGTCGTTGTGCCTTCAAGCGTACCCCTATGTCGGCCCTTCTGACAGAAAGACGATCATGTGCTTTCCGACTGCAGACGCGTACCGCTCCAGCGTTGCAAGCGTTGGGTTGGCTTCCTCGTTGTTCTCCAGTCTCGACAAAGCTGCACGATCGATTCCAGACCGCTCGTGTATATCTGCAAGGCTGAGACCTTGACGCAAACGTTCTGCCTGCAATGCTCCCAAAACTTGCCTTATCGGAGTACCGTCTCGTTTGATGGCTTCAAGACGAACTTTCGCTCGGTTCCGGATTTCTGGAATCTCGGCTGCAATCTTCCGGCGGGCTTCTGAATGGCGATCTCTCTCTTCTTCGGTTGCTCGGCGATATACACGCTTTCCTCGCTCATTTGTCATGGCTACTCTCCAACCTCAAAGGCAGTAATCGGATAAATTGTGGTGTGATCGACCTGTTCATAAACGACCGCGATGTAGCGTCCGTCCAATGCGTAACCAAAAACCATCGGATACCCTGAAGATCGGCTAACATCTCGATCGACTGGATTGAAAAGAACTTCCTCAACGTCTTCAATGGAGATTCCATGCTCGGCAATGTGATCAACGTTGCCATCAGGTTCTTCGTTCCATATAAATTTGATGTATGGCATTGAACCTCCTTGCTGTTGCGTTATAATACAACACAGTGATCGCCAAGTCAACGAGTTTATCCTGGTACCAACCATCGAATGCCACCAAGGATCGGCACAACAATCGATTCCACCGAAGTCGCGGCCACTGGTTCTCGACATGGTGGCTTTACTTGCCGCGACATCG
>JAGWZB010000089.1 GCA_018969045.1 Planctomycetota bacterium
TCATGACTGAATTGTTGCTCCGAGGAGAACAAACCCTCGGAGAACTGCGCACCCGAGCCTCGAGAATGGAACCAATCCCAGATCTCGATGAGCTCAAAAAGCTCATCGATGGATTGATTCGCAAGAACCTCGTTGTGGAGTTGTCACCCGCTGGAAGAGGACAGGTCGTCTCGCACAACCTCTATCCGGAATGGGAACTCGAAGCCGTCACCAAAAGTGTCGCTGCCGGGATTTCTGGCGCTGGGGTATCCAGCGACCAATCTCTCGACGAATCACGACCTCAAGATCTCACTCCAAAGGGTACCCAGCCAAGCCTAGCATCGCAGCTACAAACCCTTCAGGAAACGGTCCTGAAACTGAGCCAACGGCTCGAGCGACTTGAACAAGTCTTCGAAAAAGAGCTTGGGAACGACAGCTGACCTAGGGATGCCCCCCAACAAAACACTCGGCAACGATTAACCCACAGCAATCACCTCACAGCAACACAAAAAAGGCCAGATCGGGATGGCAAAGCCAAAAGCCCTTATCGTCAGAGCACCAGGAACCAATTGCGATATCGAAACGGCCTATGCCTTTGAATTGGCAGGCAGCCAAGCTGTCCGTGTGCATGTCAATCAGTTGATCGACCAACCTTCGCTGGCGGAATCATTTCAGATCCTTTGTTTCCCTGGTGGCTTCAGTTACGGCGACGATATCGCTGCAGGGAGAATCGCAGCAGTTCAGTGGCAAACCAAACTATCGGACGTGCTGAGCAGTTTCCAAACCCAAGATCGACTGGTGCTGGGGATCTGCAACGGATTCCAGATCATGATGCGACTGGGGATCTTCTTCGATGATCAACACCAATCACCTCCTGCAACGCTGACCTGGAATACCCAAGCTCGATTTGAAACGCGCTGGGTGCACCTCAAACCCGAATCCAACCACTGTGTTTTCCTCAAAGGCATCGAACGGATTTATCTGCCAATGGCACATGCCGAAGGAAGACTTCTGATCCGCGATGAGCAAGCTGGTCAACTGCTGCTTGAAAGAAATCAGGTCGCAATCCGTTACTGCGATGCCGATGGAAACACCGGCGATGAACCTTTGGCATTCCCAATCAATCCCAACGGAGCACAGTGGAATATCGCAGGCATTTGCGATCCCTCAGGCCGTATCTTCGGTTTGATGCCCCATCCAGAAAGGTACCTTGATCCGACAAACCATCCAAGCTGGACTCGTCAGAAAGACCTTCCAGAGCATGGGGAAGGTCTCAAGATTTTTAGAAATGCCGTTGAGTACTTTGCTTGATCGATCATGAAAGTCCTCGCCTCCGCTTCCGATACTTACTGGCTGATCGACCAATTGCGAACCCAGGGGAAGCGAATCGGCTTGGTTCCAACCATGGGTGCCTTGCACCAAGGCCACCTTTCTTTGGTCCAAAGGGCGAAAGAGCAAACCGATGTCGCTGTCGTCACCATTTTCGTCAACCCCACCCAGTTTGGCCCCAACGAAGACTTCCAAAAATACCCACGGACACTCCAAAGCGATATCGAGCAACTGGAATCCTGCGGATGCGATTTGGTTTTCACCCCAACCAACCAGCAAATGTACCCCTTAGGGCACTCGACTTTTATCGAACCCCCAAGCGTCGCGAAGGACTGGGAAGGCAAGATACGTCCCGGCCACTTTCGCGGTGTGGCAACCATCGTCATGAAGTTATTCCAAATCATCCCGGCCCATGTCGGCTATTTTGGACGCAAAGACTACCAGCAAGTTGCCGTCATCAGAGCCATGGCCAGGGATCTAAATCTACCGATTTTGATCCAAGCCTGCGAAACGATTCGTGAAACCGACGGTCTAGCGATGAGCAGCAGGAATCGTTACCTTTCCCCCAGCCAGAGAGCTCGAGCACTGGGGCTGTCCAAGGCGTTAAAGATGGGACAAACGCTCATCGATCAGGGATGCACAAGCGGACAGACAATCGAAGATGCGATGCGAATCGAATTGACGAAGGCTCCTGTTGACTCGATCGATTATGCAGCGGTGGTGCATCCTGATACGCTCGAGCCAGTCGAATCGATTGACGGACCCGTCGTCGGGATCATCGCGGCTCGCATCGGCAACACAAGACTCATCGATAATGCAACCTTCATACGCGGCTAGTTGAGATTCATCCAATGCGGCAAACACTCTTTTATCTACCGCATCAAGTTGGCCCATTGCCGCTATTTGGACCCATCAGCTGGTCAATTCTCGGATTGATTCTCTACTTCGGCATCACGTTGCTCCACAGCTACCGAACCAAGTCAAAGAACCCGGGGAGTAACACCGAGATCCTCGACGGATTGTTCAACTGGGCGGTTGGCTTTGGGATCTTAGGGTTCCTGCTACCTGCCATCGAAACCAAGGTTGCTGCTGGCACTGCGGATCAGATCGTCGTAGGGCTGCCTGTACGTGGATACGGATTGATGATGATGCTCGGTGTCATCAGCGCCGTTGCGATCTCTTACCACAGAGTCCTGAAGCTTGGTGTGCGCAAGGAATCGTTCGTCACTTTGGTGCTTTGGACAGTCATCGGCGGGTTGCTGGGCGCACGACTCTTCTACATCATCCAAAAATGGAGTGAGCTCGAAGGGGTAACCATCCCCCAAAAACTATGGACAGCCGTGCAGTTTACCGAAGGTGGATTGGTCGTTTATGGGGCCATCTTAGGCGGAATTGCTGGAATCCTCGGCTGGACAATCCTCCAAAAAGTAACACCACTGTCGCTTCTTGATGCAATCGTTCCAGCCTTCTTCATCGGGCTTGCTTTCGGCCGAATCGGTTGTTTACTCAACGGTTGCTGTTACGGAGGCATTGTCGATTCAGGACTCCCATCGATTGAATTTCCAAGAGGCGCACCGGCGTACATGGACCAACTAGCTTCGGGACGCCTACTGGGAATCAACACCAAGAAAACATCCTCTGAGGACCATTCGATCGAGTCGATCCAGCCCAGCAGCTGGGCTAGCCAAAACGGTATCCAACCAGGTCATGTCCTCGAATCCGTGCAAGTAGGCATTCTCCCGATGGACCCTTTTGAGCAAGCTGAGTCGGTTCGCAAGCACCTGCCCCCGGAACTCGAAGGAGTCGTGGTTACGGACCATGCTCGGAAAGCCGTTAGAAACTTGCCCACCAAGAGCTTGCCGGTCCATCCAGCCCAAATCTATGCTTCGATCACCGGTTTTCTGCTCTGCCTTTGGAGCCTGAGCATCCCTGGTTGGATGCAAAGACCCGGTTTGATCTTTGGGTCGGGTTGGTTAGCTTATGGAATCCTCAGGTTTCTCGAAGAGATTGTGCGAGTCGACGAAGGTGGTCAATTCGGGACCGATCTAAGTATCGCTCAATGGGTTAGCATGTTGGGAATTCTTTTTGGTGCCTTACTTACCCTGTACTCGATGATTCGCAAACCAGCCGAATCGGTAACCTGTTAGAGTCAAACGAAAGAAACTCAACTCCATCATGCACGTCCTGACCAAGCTATCCTCGTTGAAATCGCCCGATCTTTTTAAGAAGCATGTGCAAACACTCGGTGTACAGATCCCTTTGGATGACCATGTGCACGATTCTTCAGGCAGCCCACTCTTGGGTTCGCTTCATTGGAAACATCGCACCATTGGAAATCGAATCGCAGTGCAACCGATGGAGGGCTGGGATGGAACGACCTCTGGCGGGATCACCGAGCCGATGATTCGCCGTTGGCAACGGTTCGGTGAATCGGGAGCTAAACTGATTTGGGGTGGAGAAGCCATGGCGGTCCGCCCAGACGGTCGAGCAAACCCGAACCAACTGGTATTGAGCGCGGCCAATCGCGAAGGCATCCGTCAATTGCTGGAAGGGCTTCGAGAGTCCCATCGAAACCATTGGGGAAGCGACGAAGACCTTGTGATCGGTTGCCAATTGACCCATTCGGGACGTTTCTGCCGACCGACCGATCATCACCGATGGGAACCACGCGTAGCGCATAGGCATCCTCTGCTAGACGCCAAGTTTGGTGTTACCGACCAAAGTTTACTTACAGAGCCAGAAGTGCTCGAACTTATAGGCGATTACGTGGTAGCTGCCAAACTCGCCTACGAAATCGGTGCTGATTTTGTTGACATCAAGTGCTGTCACGGTTACTTGCTGCACGAGTTTCTTGCTGCTCGCACGAGACTCGACGCCTTCGGAGGAAGTTTGGAAAACCGTGCGAGGATTGTTCTTGAGATAGTACGTAGGATTGGCAAGGAGGTACCAGGCTTGGGGATCGGCGTGCGACTGAGCGCGTTTGATTCGGTACCGCACGAGCCCGATCCACAGACCGCTGTCGATGGGAAGCTTGGTCAAGGCAGACCCCGAGCGCATGATCACTTGATCCCCTATCAATGGGGCTTTGGCATGAACATCAGTACTCCGACCGATGTGGACTTGACGGAACCATTGCAATTTCTCAAGTGGGCTCAAGCCGAAGGGGTTGATCTGGTAAACATTACCGGGGGGAGCCCCTATTACACCCCTCACATGCTTCGTCCGGCTGCTTTTCCGCCATCGGATGGATACCAACCACACGAAGATCCATTGCTTTCGGTGGCTAAGCATTTTCTTGTGACACGCCAGATCAAGGCACAGTGCCCTGGACTCATTGTCATTGGATCAGGGTACTCTTATCTGCAAGAGCACTTAGCAGCCTCTGCGGTTCATAATGTTCGAAATGGGTGGACCGACATGGTGGGCCTTGGTCGCACGGTCCTTTCCTATCCCAAAGTGCTCACCGATGCGGTACTGCATGGCACATCGCAGCGGAAACTCATCTGCAGAACCTTTTCCGATTGCACCACCGCACCAAGAAACGGATTGCCCTCGGGTTGTTATCCTTTGGACGATTACTACAAAGGTACTCCGACTGCCGAAGCGGTTAAGAAAATCAAAAGCACCTTCTAGAACATAAATGTTTTCTGCGAAAGCATTGACGAGCATTCGGCGTCCCACGGGCTGCCAACCCCCGCGTAGCATGGGGCTTTTGCCCCGCGGGGGTGGGCTTCATTAAGTCAACCGTCCTACGGGCTGGATAAGCCCGTGTTACGGCAGCAAACCGTCGGGCGATTGTCCCAATCGACCTGGCTGCTAACCGTCGGGCGATTGTCCCAATCGTCCTGGCTGCTAACCGTCGGGCGATTGTCCCAATCGTCCTGGCTGCTAACCGTCGGGCGATTGTCCCAATCGTCCTGGCTGTTTGGCTGTTCCCTTTAGTCTTAATCCTACTCAAGTGGTTTACTTAATGAGTCGAAAGTCTCACGGGCTAGATGAGCCCGTGGTACGGCCCTTATCACGGTGGAGCGAATAGTTGGAGAACCGGTTACCAAGTCGAAGCTATTTTGGTATTCCAACCATAATCGAGGAGTCTTGTACTTTGACTTCAAAATGATCCGTTTTGATTTTCGGATTGTCTGTCCAAGATCCATCTGAGAGCGAGAATCGCCAAGCGTGCCAAGGGCATGCAACACATCCATCATGGATCCAGCCCGCCGAGAGCGATGCGCCCTGGTGCGGACAAAAATCATCCAGTGCATAGTACTTGCCCTGTGACTCAAAGATCGCGATCATCCTGTCCCCAACTGGAAACGCTCGACCTTCGTTCTTGGGGATATCTTCAATCTTCGCAACCAAAAACCACTGGATTTCTGGTGGTGCATTATCCGTTGACTCATTGGTCACTGAGCAACTCCCTTCGAAGCATATCCAGCGCTGTTTTCGCCAATCGCTGGTAGAACAATTCAGGATGGCCGCTAACTCTCTGCGACTTGGTGACGATCCTTCCTGCAGGTCCAATGATGCAAACTTGCAAATCCGTTGTCGGCAGAGATTTCTCGTTGATCAGCGAGTCGGCAGGAGGATAGAAACCGACTGCCATCACGTAGTCGGAGCTGGAGTCTCTGTGATACTTCTGAGCCAATTCCACGAGCTGCTTTGGATCGGAGTCAGCGAGGAGAGTTGGCAACCAAGCAAGATGCTTCAGGCCACTTGAGGAACTTGGCGAAAATCCATCGCTGAGCATCTGTCCAATCCAGCATCCTGCGCCAACTTCGACGATGCTCAAAGTACGTTGTTTCTGAGCAAGAATATCCTGAACGACATCGTTGAGTTCGGTTTCACCTTCGCCAAAAATGACGTCCTTGAACTCGTTTCGTATCTGCTCGAGGGTGTCTTGGATTAGCCTTGTGAATTCTTCCTCATTGGCCGCAAGCGCAGCAATCCGAAGTGTGATCGTAGCCTTCGATACGGTAATACCTACACGAGGAATTCGATCCCTAGCAATCAAATCTGGAATGACTTTTTCAACATCGCTCTCCCCTAATCCAAAGAGCTTGACGCAGTGATAGTACCATCGCTGGGATCCAAGTCCTAGATCGCTGATCAGGCGTGGCTCGACGGTTTGTTCAAGCATCTGCAGCATTTCAGCTGGAACCCCAGGAAGTGCAAAAAGCCTACATCGATGTACTGACCGGACTGGGTCTGGGAATTCCACCTGCAAGTCGATTCCAGGTGCCGTTCCATGAGGATTTGGAATGATGGTGGATGTCTCTGGAAAGAGGGCTTGGACCCGATTGCGTTCGGGCATCTCTCGTTTCCGAGATTTAAATAGGTTTTCGATATGCTCCATGGCTTCGGGCCGGAACTCCAAAGGACGATCAAAAGCCTCTGCCAACGCTTCTCGAGTTAAGTCATCGGCCGTAGGCCCTAGACCACCTGAGATGATCACCACGTCGGATCGCCCCGCAGCGATTTTGAACGCCGAGATGTTGTCCGGCAATTCATCCCCAATAGTGGTGTGAAACCTCACCTGGATGCCTAGATCCCCGAGCCTTCGACTGATGATTTGACTGTTGGTATCCAAACGCTGGCCACTGGTAAGCTCGTCTCCGATGGAGATGATTTCTGCATTCATTGATAGTTTCCATTGCTGGGATACACAAGCTTGTTTATCCACCAAGATTGATTGCGGTTTCAAATCGACTTAGATCACACAAGTGTTTGGTAGCGATGGTCTGCGGGCAGCTCCAAACCAGAAAAAACATGGACTCCCGAACCCATTTCGATGCCAAAGAGTTTGCCAAGTATCCTGCCCCTTTGTCAATCGAAAGAGAGGCCTGGCTGACGCGCAGTACCAAGTCGTTGGCGTCCTTTCGCAACTCCCCTTGATCCACCTGAGTCCCCGCAGTGACCGATGCTAGTTTCATTCTCTCAAAGAGCTCTTGCCAGCGAGTGCAGAACGAATCTTCAAAAACAGCAAGATCAGGGATCCACTTGCATTTTTCTTGGATTGCATCGATAACGCGAGCCGCAAGTCCCAGTGCAAGTGCCGTTGTTTGCAATCCCCCAGCTCCTGAACCGTGCGATGCCGTCAATACATTCTCACAGGGGCCGTGCAGCAACTCCGATGGCGTTAGCTCAACTCCTAATAAATCCACCTGTGCAGTGCCACTTGCCGAGAGGGCCATCAGTTCCATGCTCGGACCGCAAATAACCTTATTGGAATTCATAGGAAGATAAAACAAATACTGTTTTGAAAACTCCTCCGAGTCACAGGCTGCGATAACCAAGGCATGGCTACAGGAGGCCGCAGTTACCCATGGTACTGTACCGGAAACTGTCCAGCCGTTTAAGCTGCGCCTAGCCAGTACCGATGGCTCCCTAACATGCTGCCTGCTGGTCGTCAGGTGGCTGATTCCCACCGAAATCCACCGACCCACCTGGGAATGCTCCGCGATGATCGCTTGCGCCTCGGGATTGTCCGATGTTGAAATCCTACGCAATGCCGCATGCCTCTGGGTCATCACGAACGCATCGGTTAAGGATCGATAAGCCGCCGCGCAGTAGAAGACTAGATGATCCGTCGGTCGTTGCAATAATGACTGCTCAATGACGACCAGCGACCCCAATCGATTGAGACGATCCTTAATCGATTCAGGAGAGGTGGATTGATCATCGGGCGCTTGAGCAGGGGTTTTTAGATCCTCAATAAGATCGCGTAATTCGAGGTTCCATGAAGTGAGTTGGTCAAATAGTCGCACGTTATTTGAGGCAGACTTTTTTGGGTTTTGGGACATAATGCTCACCATCCAAGTACGGTTTCGTGCTCGCAGATTGTACAAGGTTACAATCGATCCATCGAGGACTTAACGATGGAGTCGGATTCATAAAACCAAAATCAGATCAGGACGAGGAACAAGAGTGAACATTCTTGGACATGGCTATCATGACTTGGCAGTCAATGGTGGGAACACTGCGGATAGCGCCGAATTGGTGTATCAAAAATGCATGGCAATTGCTGGCAATTTGTGGTGGAGTTGGCATCCCGAAGTTGTGCATTTGTTCCGCGATATCGATCCGGTTCGATGGAGGGAGCTTGATCATAATCCGATCGCACTGCTCAGAGAATTCACCCCTGAGACTCTTGCATATCGTGCAGGCGAACGCGTTCTGCATAGCCGCATTAACTACGCATTTCGTCGACTCAATGAATATTTGGCCAATACCAACACGTGGGCACATACCCATGCTGGTGTTTTGGGAAGCAAGCCGGTCGCTTATTTTTCGGCGGAATTCGGACTCCATGAGTCCTTGCCGATCTACTCCGGTGGCTTGGGCGTCCTCTCGGGAGATCACATCAAGAGCGCCAGTGGCCTTGGTATCCCGCTTGTGGGAATCGGTCTTTTCTACAATCACGGATACTTCAAGCAAAGGCTTTCGACCGAAGGTTATCAATCCGAAGAATACATCGAGCACAACGTCGAAAATCTTCCACTGACTCCAGCCAGAACCCCATCGGGGAACCCTTATGTGGTTCGGCTCGAAACTCGCTCGGGTGAGTTGTTTGCCAAAGTTTGGAGGGTCGCCGTAGGACGCGTTACTTTGTTCCTGCTCGATAGCAACTACGAAGCGAATCGACCTGAGGATCGAGAGCTGACCAGTCGACTCTATGGTGGGGACGAGAGGACTAGAATCCGACAAGAATTGCTCATCGGAGTAGGGGGGGTGCGAACTTTGCAGGCCATGGGGATCTCACCGGGTGCTTATCATTTGAATGAAGGACACAGTGCGTTTGCAACCCTTGAGGCAGTCAGGCTATTGATGCAGGAAGACGGATTGAGTTTCGACGACGCCTACAGGGACATCTCCAACTCCACGGTCTTTACCACCCATACACCAGTCCCAGCCGGGCATGATCGCTTTCACCCAGATCTGATCGAAGAACACTTAGGCCCCTTGCGCGATGGTCTGCAGATTTCTCACGAGCATCTGATGAGTCTCGGCAGGGTCAACACAGGCGACCATCAGGAACCGTTTTGTATGACGGTCTTGGGGCTCAAGCTATCCAGACGAGCCAACGCAGTGAGCCAATTGCACGGTCACATCTCTCGTCGAATGTGGAGATCGTTATGGCCAAACCGTGAAGAGCACGCCATCCCGATCGGTCACATCACCAATGGCGTGCACGTACAAAGTTGGCTTGCTGAGCAAATGCTGCAACTTTACGATCGGCATTTCCCTGCCCATTGGACCAACCACATGGGCGAACCGGGGGTTTGGCAATCGATCCACCAAGTAGATCCGGGTGAATTGTGGGAGACTCATAATGCTCTTAAAAACATGCTACTTGCCTTTGTGCGACGCAGGCTTGCTAAACAGATGGGCCAGAGAAACGAATCCCAGGAGGCGATCGATCTTGCGATGCGAGTAGGGAATCCATCGGCCCTGACCATAGGCTTTGCCAGAAGATTCGCAACTTACAAACGCGCGAATTTGATCTTTAAGGACATTGATCGGATCGCGTCGTTGCTGAGCGACCCAGCAAGACCGGTTCAGATCTTATTTGCAGGAAAAGCCCATCCCAAGGACGAACCCGGTAAACGATTCATCCAGGAAATCGCCAATCTCAAGGGAGATTCACGGTTCGCCGGAAAAGTGATTTTCATCGAAGATTATGACATCAACGTTTGCAGGCACATGATCCAAGGGGTCGACGTTTGGCTCAATAACCCTAGACGTCCCTTGGAAGCCTCAGGCACCAGCGGACAAAAAGTCATACTCAACGGCGGACTCAACCTGAGCATCCTCGACGGTTGGTGGGCAGAAGCCTTTGACGGTTCCAACGGATTTGCGATCGGCAAAGGAACCAGCCATGTGGATGATCGAATTACAGATCAGCGAGATGCCATCAACCTTTATGATGCTATCGAAAACCAAGTGATTCCCCTGTTTTTTGAGCGAGATCAAGACGGCTTGCCGACGGGTTGGATCCAAAGAATGAGAAACAGCATCAGCACACTTGCATGGCGATTCAGCAGCCATCGAATGGTCATGGACTACGCCAAGATGGCCTATGTACCCGCCTCAGGGGGACTGAGCAGCTCGATGCAGTAGCAATGAGTCTCGAACAAGGTCGCTGGCAATCCTAGGACCACCCCCCTCTAGCGGGGGGTGGTTTTTTTCGATTTGTTCCTGATGTCGCAGGCTCCCACCCCATGATTCGACTTATACTCTAAGAAAGTCGCTATAAGCGGCGGTTTTTAGTAGCGACGGATGCCTTGATTTATCAAATTTTAATCATTCGGGTTTCCGCGTACATCGATTTCCCTTTCTGAGGTCCGAGTGAGCATGTTCAAAAGAGATCGTAAGCCATCGAGACGTTTGTTCCGCTTTGAGCGATTGGAATTGCGGGCGATGTTGGCAAGTGATGTGGTATGGAACAATGTCAACTGGGACCCCTTGCCTGGTGCTCAACCTGATCTTAAACACGTGGATGCCTATTATGGAGTCGAAGACCGACTTGAAGGTTTGAATCTATCGACCAACAAATTGGTGATTGGGCTGAACCAAAGTTCGGTGGCTTTACCAAGCACCCTCACTGGAGATTTTGGTTTAGGTGGGCGAGCTCGAGTCTACGAGTCCAGCGAGCCGATCACTCCCGAATTGGTGGCAAGCATCGGTCGAATCCCCGGCGTGTCCTACACGGCCCCAGTATTTATCGCAACGAGCACATCGAGCGAACTGACGGTGCTTGATGAATTCATTGTGCGTCTGAGCGCTGGTGCATCGGCTCAGGAATTCTTTTCGGCGTTGCCTGAAGTTGCGAGCTACAGACCTGTGGAAGGTACAACGAATCAGTTCGTCGGTCGATTTGCCGACACCACTGGTCGTCAGGTTATCGATAAAACCAATCTGCTAAGGCAAAGCCAGTTTGTCGAATGGGCAGAACCTAACTTCTATCAGAATTGGCAGAGATTTTTCACTCCTAATGATACCCGCTACAACAATTTGTGGCACTTGCACAATGTCGGCCAACTCGGTGGCCCTAGCGATACCGATGTCGACATGCCCGAAGCTTGGGATATCAACCCGGGTGGATCACCCACCACGGTCATTGCAGTGATTGACGACGGTGTGCAAGCTGGCCACCCTGACCTGAGCATTTGGACCAATCCAGGCGAGATCCCTGGCAACGGAATCGATGATGATTTGAACGGTTGGGCTGATGACGTCAACGGCTGGAACTTTGTCTTTGGAAACAATCAAACAGAGCCACTAGGTACCGACGCGCATGGAACGGCGGTCGCAGGTGTCTCGGCAGCGCGTGGGAACAACAATTTAGGGGTCACGGGAGCGGCTTTCAATTCCCAAGTTATCTCGATCAAGATGTTCGATGGAAGCAATGTCGCCAGCAATGCGAACATCGCCGCGGCTTTGCTGTACGCAGGGGGGATCACCGCAAACGGACTTGCGACATGGAGTAGTGGTGATCTTGTGAATAACTCCTGGGGGGGTGGAGCCTCTGCAAGCGTCATCAACAATGCACTTGTCCGCGGGACCACGGAAGGTCGAAATGGAATCGGAGCCACATACTTGTTCGCCTCTGGCAATGGGTTTGCCGCGACGGTGAGCCAACCGGCTGCCCAAGCTGCCAATATCCCAGGTGTAATCGCAGTCGGTGCGTCGAATAATCAAGGCACACGATCGGACTACAGCAACTATGGCTCAGCCTTGGATTTGGTCGCACCAAGCAACGGCGGATCCTTGGCCATCGACACGACCGACCGGACCGGGGCCGCTGGATACGCCAGTGGGGATTACACAGGAACTGGTTCGACAGGTTTTGGAGGGACTTCCTCAGCTACCCCGCTTGCCTCTGGCATTGCAGCTCTAGCGATTGCCCAAGCTGACGTGCTTGGAGTGACGATTCGGCCCGCAGAGCTGCGCGCGATGATGCGCAACAATACCGATTTAATCGGTGGAGTTACCTATGACATCAACACCGGAAAGCATGTGCAGTACGGGTTTGGACGCATTAACGCATCGACCTTGCTCAGGGGCATTGGGAACCCAGAGATCTCCGTGGTCAATACCACCCGAGAATTCCTTAACGGCTCGACGCTCAATATGGGATCTGTCCTCTCGGGTCAGTTCGTTGAAACCCAGTTGCGTATAAGAAACCAAGGGACTCAGAATCTCAATCTCTCTTCGATCAATGTCCCGGCACCTTTCTCAGCGGTCAATTTCACTCCGGTTAATTTGGGTGTGGGGCAAACCCAGGTTATTACGCTCAGGTTCAACCCAACGGTTCCAGGCACTTTCACTGAAGACTTGATCATCTCCAGCAATGACTCCGACGAGTCGGCATTCCGCATTCAAATGACAGGCCTTGCTAGTGCTGCAAGAATCTCCGGAAGCGTCTTCGAGGATTTCAACAACAATGCCAGCTTCGAAAGCTTTGAACGGGGCATCGTCGGTGCAGGATTTGTTTATATCGATACCAACAACAACAGCAACTTTGATGCTGGGGAGTCCCAAGCCGCCATCGATGCGACCGGATATTACGCGTTTCCTACCCTTGCTAACGGAACCTACACGATCCGAACGAGCATCCCTGGTTGGACGCTTACCACGCCAAACGCATCCTACACCGTGACGCTCGCAAACCCCAGCGATTTCTCGTTGGGAAACAACTTCGGTTTCGGAAAGAATAATCGCTTTTATGCCTTTGTTTTCGAGGATTTAGATGGCGATGGTGTGCTGAATGGCGGTGATATACCCCTCAAGGATTTTGTCGTCAGGGGGGGGCAATCTACAGTGACCTATTCGAACAATACTGCTGTTCCGATCAATGATCTTGCGATCTCGAATTCATTGATCAACGTTCCAAGTCCTGGAACGAACATCCTTGACTTGAATGTTCTAATCAATCTTACGCATACATGGGACAGTGACCTGGATATTTCTTTGATAGGTCCCGATGGAACGCGTGTATTGTTGTCGGATAATCGTGGTGGATCCGGAGACAATTTCACCAACACCGTTTTCGACGATTCGGCTGCAACTCCAATTTCGGCAGGAAGTGCACCTTTTACTGGTACATTCCGCCCAGATCAACCTCTCTCAGGTTTTAACAGTCTCTTATCTGCTGGAACATGGACGCTTGAAGTTAGCGATCAGGCTGGTGGCGATATCGGAACGATTCTCAATTGGTCCATTTTTGTATCAGGTGCTGCGTCAGCGATTTCCGACGCCAACGGTTGGGCGCTTTTGGACGTCAACAGCGGTCCAGTTTCGGCAGTCCTCCAGTTGCCTCCGGTGTGGCAATATACAGTACCGACCAACGGGACCCATGCGTTCACCGCATCCGGGGCACCGATTTTTGGAAGAACCTACGGAACACGCCTACCGCCAGTTGCCCCCACCGATATCCAACTATCTAGCACTTCGATTCCTGAAAACTCACCTGTGGGTACTCTAGTCGGTACCTTGAGCAGTGTGGATGCCAATCGTGGCGACACCCATACGTACAGCTTGGTTAACGGGCCTGGCAGCGCCGATAACGGTCGGTTCCAAATCGTTGGAGATCAACTCTTCGCCCTAGAGACGTTCGACTACGAAACTGACCAAAGTTTTTCGATTCGAATCGCTTCTACCGATTCGACCAATTTGGTCTATGAAGAAGCCATCATCATCTCGGTAGTCAATGTGAATGAGTTGCCATTGGATATCGATTTGTATCCAAGCAACATTGATGAGAATTCCGCGATCGGCACCTACATCGGCACACTATGGACCGTCGATACAGATTTCCTCACCGACTTCGTATTCAACTACCAATTGGTTTCTGGAACAGGAGATACTCACAATAATGCATTTACGATTGTCAATGGAGGCATTTTTGTCGACGGTCCGATCGACTTTGAGACC
>JAGWZB010000090.1 GCA_018969045.1 Planctomycetota bacterium
ATGTCTGTTTGATGCAGTCGATGACATCGTTTGCTTGCAGGCCTACGGGGTTCGTTCCTTCTGGGGACACACCGAAATCTTCGATCAGCTTGAGTTGTCCGTCGTCTAAAGCGAGTTCCTTTTGATGATCTCTGATGGAAAAAAGTGCGTCGTGCAAATCCTCTCGGAGTTGGATGAGGGGTTCTTTTCGATTCTCGTAGACGCACAGGACTTGTTTGGCAGTTTGTAGGCGGAGGCGGTCTGTTTGGACTTCGTCTTCGATTTGGAAGGGAACACGCGCTGGGATGGCACGTTGCGGAACGAAGCCAATTCGGTAGGGGAAAGGGGGTTCCCATCCCCGAAGCAGTAATGACAACACAAGGCCGGTAAGTAGGACGACCAAGACACGTCGAATCGAGTCGTAGTTTTTGACTCGTTCGATCCAGTCACGCCAATCAAAGCGCCCTGTTTTCAGGGACGCGGCCCGTTCACTGCGATTTTTCTTAGAGGGGGTTTGCATGGAGTTAAGGTGTAGGCAGCTTAGGTCCTGTCATTCCTTTTTGTCGAATGACTTTCGGGACTTTGTGGAGTTTCGTAAGCGGCCACAATTTTTTGGACCAGGGGGTGCCGGACGATATCGCTATCAAGGAGTCTGACAACGGCGACTTCATCGATGGCTCTTAATCGCTGAATTGCATCCCGCAATCCACTGGTAACACCTGGAGGCAAGTCAACTTGGGAGGTGTCCCCTGAGACGACGACCTTAGACCCTCTTCCCATTCTGGTCAGGAACATTTTCATCTGTGCGACGGTTGCATTCTGTGCTTCGTCCAGAATGATGAACGCTTGATTGAGAGTTCGTCCACGCATGTAGGCAAGCGGGATTACTTCGATCACTTCCTGCTCCATCAAAAACTTGACCTGATCGAAATCCACCATTTCGTTGATGGCATCAAGTAACGGTCGAAGATAGGGATTGAGTTTTTCTTTGAGGTCACCCGGTAGGTATCCGAGGCTCTCGCCTGCTTCGACCGCTGGTCGAACGAGTACTATTTTTCGGACCGATTTTGCACGATACGCTTCGACGGCGGTGGCAACTGCAAGGTAGGTTTTCCCGCACCCTGCTGGGCCTGAGCAGACGGTCAAATCATGCGTTCGAATGGCCTCCACGTAGGCGGCTTGTCCGGGCGTACGAGGTTTAACCTTGCGACCCGCAGCGCCGATCGAAACGTCCCTGTGCAAGGCGATCGAGTCGGGACTGGATTCATCACCTGGAGCGATCGCTTGTTGGAGCAAATGATCGATCTCATCTGGTTGAAGATGTCCACCGCGAATGAGTTTCTCTTTTAGTTTTTCGAGGATGCCAGTGGCAATGTCTACCGATTGACTCGGACCGGCGACTTTGATCGTCCCATTTCGGTGAGTGATTGCGACCCCAAGTTGATTGCGAACTTTGCGCAGGTGTGTGTCTTGAGGACCGAACAATTGGATTGCCAACTGTGGATCACCTAGGTTTAAGGTTGATTCTGACATCGGTGAGCTTTCCTTCATGATCATCACTCTAAAACGATTTGGCTTCGGATGCAACTAGCAGTCAAATCCTGCACCTCTGTAGACTCAGATCCAACCTAAAAGGCTCGCGATCAGTCCGATAACCCCCGCGGGAATCAACGAATCGGTTACATCCCAAACACCGCCAAGACCGGCAAAACTTGAACCGGAGTCTTTTACATTTCCCGATCGCTTGAGCATCGATTCGAGTAAATCACCCAAAAGTCCAAACCACGTTAAGGCTGTGCCTAGCAAGATCGCTCCGATAGCTTGTTGCTCCAATGCGATTTCCTCTTGAGAGCCGCGGATCCAAATGAAAAAAACCACAGCCGCACAGACCGCTGCTATCCAACCACCGATAAGTCCCTCCCAAGTCTTCTTGGGGCTGAGCACAGGAGCAAGAGGCCGGCGCCCAAAGTTCTTCCCAGCGAAATAAGCACCTGAGTCAGCCATTTTTGTCACTAGGGCAACTCCGATGATGTTGAGCATCGCTTGTTTGGGCTCGCCGATTTGCCGAAGTATCCACCAAAAGCTCGTCGACACAGAAACGTACATCAGTAGACCGATGCTCACGAGCCAACCAAGTGCTTGTTTGGAGTCTTGGTACGTCCGAAGCGCCATGAATCCCATAAGGCTCGTCAGAAGCCAGTTTCCGATGCAAACAATCGCCAATCGCCCTGCAGGTGAGGCCCAAGAACTAGGCAATGATTCGGATAAGCCAACGGCCCGTAGTAATTCCGGGATCGCAGCAAGCGAGCATGAAGCAACGACGATCCATGTCGACCAATACACGGGGATTTGCCATGCATTGCGGACAATGCCAATCGCTTCTTGAGCGGTACCAACGCAAAGAACCAAGTAGATCCCAAGCATCCAAAGCCCCGGGACGCCCGCAAGTGGCCATGCCACGTCCAGGTAGATGAATGCAAAGACGACCGACAGAAGGATCGCCGCAGTTTGAAGGCGGCTAATTAACACGATTCTCCCCGGTAACGCTTTCCTGTGCAGTCGCTTTAGGCTGAGTTTGATTCAGATAATCGATGGTTTCCCACTCAGCTCTTACTTTAGGAGGTAATGATTCGCGAATTATTCGCTGCTTTTCAGGGACAAGCGTCGACATGTCGCGTATCGCACGAGCAAAATGTTCGTTGCTGACTTCATCACCCATGGGTTGGCGTCTCCCACGCTGCTTGATCCAACCGAGCTCTATCCTTGCGATGGTTCTAAGGATCTCATCGGCATAGGGTGAGTCGATCACCGTTCTGAGATTGGATTCTGCGGCTGCAAAGTCTTCTCCCTCGAAACGAAGCCTAGCGATCTGCAATTGGGACTTGAGGTAGTAGTTTCGACTGGTCGGGTCATTGGGCGGAAAAAACTCTGAGACGGCATTCCAATGCTTGAGGTTATTCTCAACCAGAGCAAGAGCGTACTGCCTCTGGATCGATGACTCTCGGGAGACACCTGCAGTGCTGGTCGATTGATGAGCGAAAGGATCAAATTTCAGGACCGCGTAACCAAGCCCACAAGATAGAAGCAGTGGGAAACAGAACCAAAGCAACCCTTTAAGGAGCCCGTCATAACTGGATCGAATCTTGTTGCGCCTGATACTCGAGCCTGCTGAACCAGATCCCTTCATCAGGATTTGTAGTTCCTCGGTCGCCGAGCTTGATGTGATGGCTTGGTGTTCGATGACAAGCCCGGAAAATGGCACCATCTTGTCGCCACGGCCCTCGAGATGATTGTCGATGAAGCTGCGAAGCTCCCTGGCTAGCTCCATCGCCGAGCCGAAGCGATCTTCCGGACTCTTCTTCAAAAGACGATGGACCAGTTCCACAAGCTCTTTGGGGATGTCGGGACGAAGCTGAGCAAGATCAACCGGTTGGGCTTGAATGTGTTGCATGGCCAATGCAAGCGCCGTATCGCCTGAGAACGGTGGACGTCCAGCGAGCATGTGATAAGCCGTCGCTCCAAGGGAGTACAGGTCGCTTCTTGAATCTACAATCAATCCTTGGACCTGCTCGGGGCTCATGTAAAGAGGGGTTCCTAGAGCAACGCCCACAGCGGTCAAATTCTGACTCTTGCCCCGGGCTCTGGCCAAGCCGAAATCAGCTACTTTTACCTCGCCATCTGGGGTCAGCAATAAGTTGTCAGGTTTAATGTCTCGATGCACAAGCCCGATCGATGCGGCTTTCTGCAATGCAGAAGTTGCCTGCCAGAGAATCGAGACGGCTTCCTCCACTGGCAAAGCACCTCGTCTTTGGATGAATGAATTGAGATTGCTACCGGGCACATACTCTTGGGCTATGTAGAGTGTGTTTTCAAATTTTCCAACATCGTAGACTTGGACGATGTTCGGATGCATCAGGGAAGCAACCGACCTGGCTTCTTGTAAAAATCGCTGTTCGTGTTCCTCCGAGCCTACAAAATCGGCTCTGAGAACTTTTAAGGCAACATGGCGATGCAGCGAGTTTTGGAATGCCAAGTAGACCTCGGACATGCCTCCAACACCCAAGCGATGAAGGATGCTATATCCGCCGATGACTTGGTTGGTTAAATCGTAGCCTTCGTTTGGCCGATTCATGAATGATTTTGTGGATGGATTTGGCGAATCAGGGACCAAGGACAACGGCCAGCACCGATTTTTCCCACGCCGAATAGGGGACAAGCAGGTCGGAACCCTCAACAGGTATTTTATCCATTAGCTGTCCGGAAAAATCAACTTTCCAGGCCGAAACGGCGGTTTTTGGCAAGCTTATTTTCGCCGTTGAGGATTTTCCAGCACTCTCTGTCATCCAGATCAAAACATCCGGAAAGATCGTTTGCGTAGCGTCGCTGTAGGATCCCTGTCCTCCTGGGCTAGATTCGGTGGGCAGGAAGCTAAATCGAAGATTCCAGTGGTTGCTCTGAGCCAACCATCCACTTCTGCAAACCGGTTGTTCATCCGGGTTCAATGCCATAGGCGCACCCGCAGGTGGGATTACCCAGGCTGGCTGAAATAAATCTATGGCCGTCTCCCATGGTCTCTGCCAGTCAATCCCAAGGACGATGGAAGCACTGAGGTTGCCCTGGGCATCCACTGGCAACAGGGTTATTAGCTGGTTTGCACCCTGTTTCAGGTGGTAGCTTAATCCACCCGTAGCGATGTAGACTTTATGCTGAGCGTCATCGATCTCAATAAGCTCGATGCTGGCCTGCAGTGGTCCGAGCCACTTACTGCGATTACCATGCGACCACACCTGAAGTGTCGCGGCTTGGCTTGGCCAAGCTGTTCTCCAAATAGGAGTTACGGAATTGCGGTCGAATCCACCTCCTGAGAAATCGACCTGCACCCATTTGCAACCTCTTTGCATTCGAACCGTTTGCTCAAGCCAAGGGCAAGATTTGTTTTCTTGGGATGCTTGCTCAAATACCCCCCGAGTCGTACAAATTGCGTTCGAATCGCTGATGTCATGGTTTTGGACTTCGATTCTCGATAGACCAATAAAGTCGGCTTGGTTTCTTAAAGTCTCTGATCCTACTGGGCCTGGAACCAAACAAGCCATGCCGCTGAGTTGGTTGCCTCTTTGATCCCGGATGTGTACCGAGCGCAAGTGACCTTTCTTGGGGTCGACTTGGATCTCCATGTGCTCGTTGGCCAGCGATCCATCGGGTTGTCCTATTGTGTTTTTCTGGCCTAGGAGTTTTGAGAAGAAACCGGAGGACTTTGTTTTGGCTGTCTGAGTCGATTGGTTTGTTGCATGGATTCCAGGGGCTGGCCCTGGTATTTGTGTAAAACCATAAGGTGGTAAATCAACAACCCAGTGAGTCTTGCTAGGATCCTTATGCAGTCGATCTGAAGCGACCACTTGAGCCATACCTGCATGATCCTTGGATGCGATGGCAGATGGCAACTCCAAACTCAATCTCCTTGGATGACTTGCTGTATGGACAATCGTCCAATTCGAACAGGCCCCAAGCTTAGATTCAATAAACCCAGTGCACTGATCTACAAGCGACTTTAGCTTTGTTTCGAAGCTTGCAGTCCAACTGTGTGGCTCAGTAAGCCAGGGCTTGGAATGCTCTGCGATTTCGTCGAGTTGATCAAGAGTCTCTTGGATTTTCAACAAAAGCGTCTGTTGGGTCGATTCCTGCGGTTTTGGTTCTTGGTTTTTGTCTTTCCCTGCTGCACTCCAACATTGAATCGTCCCTGAAAGCCTTTCAAGTTGGTAGACATACCGGTTTAAATGCAAAAGGCTGATCTGTGTTGCGTGGACGGCTTGTGCCTCTTTGGGAATCGAAAACGGAAATTGCTGCACCCCGAATTGCTCAGACCAATAGGGTTGCGAAGTGGACTGGAAATAATCATCAACAAGAATCCACTTCCCCAACGCTGGACTGCGTTTTACAGTGCGAGCCAAATCGTCGAAGATAGGGCTTGCTCGATCAGGCCAATGCGCGATCACCAACGTAGGGACTTGATGGTAATCCAATTGGTTGGCCATTGCCGAACCAAGCTCTAAAAGCGATAAGGGGTCCGAAGCATCGATCATGTGACCAAGGATCATATCGATGGCAGGACTCTCGGATGTGGCTTGCCACTTGAGTTTGGCATGCTCTTTTTCGGGAATGATTCCGCCGTGGAATTTTTCAAGAACCATGCCCTGAAAGCCATGGAGTTTGGCCATCGTTGGGAAATG
The DNA here is from genome assembly GCA_018969045.1 of Planctomycetota bacterium. Classification (GTDB taxonomy): domain Bacteria; phylum Planctomycetota; class Planctomycetia; order Pirellulales; family Pirellulaceae; genus JBKCUI01. The sequence goes on from JAGWZB010000090.1 coordinate 6,207, forward strand.
GGCAGGAATCGCCCCAAAAAACGGGGCGAGAGTTTGCACGAAATTCAATCCTAGACTCGAAGCTGCCTGTTTGGCTCTCAGGAAACTTCGGTTTAGCGATAGTTCGCTAAGGTAAGTGTGGGTGACTTCGCGATAGAATCCTCCTGCAATCGCCAAAGTCCTTTGATCGATCCGATGGATAAGCTCATCAAAGCCAAGAGGATTCGACTGCTTGAGTTGCTCGATGGTCTCATAAGTCGCCAGAAGGTTAGTGGGAACATCGCACTGTTGCATTTGAGCCGAAAAACGACGCCCGAGGGTACTTGGGGCCGAGAGCACGAGATGAATTAAATGCCCTTGCTGCGAGCAGTAACGGTCTCGCTCCTGGGAGAGGCTGTCGTAAGCAGCACTGAGCCAACGCTGGGACTCCTGATATTCCGATCGCATGAAACTCTGCGCGGCTTGAATCAACTGGTCCGACACAACCATCCAGTCGAGATTGAAGGAATATCGAAGCTTGCGAGCCATCTGCTGGACTTGCATGACGGCAAAACCAAAACTGCAAAAGTCCTGCTCGAGTTCTCTGGCCTCCGTGGAAAGTTCCTCCAGTGCCAAGGCTAGCGCACCAGGAGCGAACGCTTGAAGAACCGCGAGAGAAATCTCTGGACGTGTTCTAGAACCCGAGAAGAGCAAACGATTGCCAGCCAAGAGCAAACGCTCTTCCAAGGGTTGGTCTATCTTGCTCTTGGACACATCAGGTACAATCAGCAGCGAGTTTTCAAGGTCAAGTCCTGAGGTGTCGGCTCGCCTGGACTCAGGTAGAAAGCCCGTCGAAGCTAAAATGACCGGAGACCAAAGGGCAGTCCAAGACGCGTGATAATCGTGATACAGCGAGGTAGCTTCCTCGGGCGTCGATGCGCACTGAGGTAGTTCCTCGAGGCTCGGAGTCGCCAAGGCCAAGACAAGGCGGGTAAGTTTGGTTTCGGTTTCCATAAGCATTTAGTATGAGGCATAATGGGGATAGGCGAAGCCGTAAATTCCTCGGGCACCAAAACTATGATTTCAGACACCTTTAGCAAGCCGAAATCCACTGAAAACATGCGAAGAGCCCCTTTGTTGGGGATTTTGGTGGCGTTTCTTCTGGTACTAGCGGTCTGTATTCTAGGATTGTGGAATGATCTGACCAATCGCGCAAAATTGCTCATGGCTTCGGAAGTCTCCAATCTTCAATCCCACGTAGAAAGAACGATCATTCGGATCGAAGGGGAATTGCTCGAAGGAAAATCGATCGAGGATTTTTCTGAGCCCCAATTGGTTCCTTGGCTTAAGGACCACTGGGAGCGAATGATCGATTCCCAGCCAAATCGACTTTACGCTTCGGTGGAAGATGCTTCAGGAGTCGTTGTATCCCGAAGTCGTAAATTCAATCTGTCGAATCAGGGGTCCGTGCTACACCAGAACATCCCTGGATTTCCGCAAAACGTACAGAAAGTGATTTTCGAAGATGATTCAAGCAAGTCAGCAGCCATCGAGGTTGCTCTGCCAATCAGTAAGAACGATCTTCGGGTAGGGGTCTACAGAACTGCTATTCCCGTAACTTGGTTGGATAAGAACACCTCGAATGCTGCAATTTCACGTTGTTTCGTCTGGTTGGCGGTGCTAGCTGCAATGAGTTTAATCGTCTCGACCACCGCCACTTATTTGTTCCGATTAGGTACGCTTACCAGGGATCTTGAGCAAGCTTTAAAGACATCCGAGACAAGGCGATTGGCGGACCTAAGTAAATTTGTTGTCAGTATCGCTCATGAGCTTAGGAACCCGCTCAATTCGGTGCGACTAAATCTGTTTACCTCGGAAAAGTTAATCCGAGGTGAGTCACCGATAGACCAAAAAGAAGCTATCGAGATGATCCATGAATCGGTCAGTGAAATTGAACGGGTCAATGACCTGATCAGTCAGATGCTCGGGTTGGTCAAAGCCGATGACAACCAGAACGTCTGGCTGAATCTCGATGAAGAACTTCAGGCTTTGCTTCAGTTCCTCAAACCGACTCACGAGCACCACCAAATCGAGGTTGTTTACAAAAGCCCAGCCCGCCCGGTTTTAGCAAGGATCTCAAAAAAGTACTTCCGGCAAGTGCTCATCAATTTGCTGCAAAATGCCACACAAGCCATGCGTAACGGAGGCCAGATCCGCCTGGAATTGGAAGCAGGAAACAACGTCGCCATTCTCAAAGTCGATGATTCAGGTCCAGGGATCCAGCAGAATCTCTACGAAAAGATTTTTGAACCATTCTTCAGCACCCGAATCGAAGGTGCTGGATTGGGACTGGCCGTCGTAAAAAACCTTCTGGATTCGGCTGGCGCAAAGATTGCGATTGGCCCAAGCCAGAGTCTCGGAGGAGTGAGTTTCACTCTGGAATTTCAATCGATTCCGATCGATGTGCCAACGCCAGTTCCAAGCCTGATCGACCTGTCTAAAACCCAATTGGAGACTGCATCATGAATACAGGCCTTACGATCCTTGTCGTTGAAGACCAAGTCAGAGAGCGGGAAGCTCTTTCGCGTATGCTCAAGTCTGAAGGTTACAGGACGATCCACGCAAGCAACCACCCGGAAGCGATGAAGGCCTTCCGAGAACCAGTTGACCTTGTCGTTTGCGACTTAAGGTTAGGAAATGACAACGGATTGGATGTGCTTAAGCAATGGCGTGAATCGAAACCATCAGTTCCGGTTTTGATGGTTACCGCCTATGGTGATATCCATTCGGCCGTTGAGGCGATGAAATTGGGGGCTTCAGATTACCTCACCAAACCGTTGAAACCCGACGAGCTGCTGGTACTTCTGAACCGCTACTTGCCCATGAGAGCCAGAGAGCCAAAACACAGCACGATTGACGAAGCTGGGATCGGTCGGATGATAGGCCAGTCCGATCGGATGAAGGAAGTCTTTGACCAGATTCTTAGAGTATCCCTTTCGGATTCGACGGTGTTAATTGTCGGAGAGTCAGGCACAGGAAAGGAACTCGTCGCCTCGGCGATCCACGAAAATAGCCGTCGGCACAAGGAATCCTTCGTCGCGGTGAATGTGACCGCGCTGCCAGATGCACTGATAGAGTCAGAGCTTTTTGGCTATGTGCGAGGCGCCTTCACAGGTGCCCTCGATCAACGCGATGGGCGCTTCAAAGCGGCCAACCAAGGCACCCTATTCATGGATGAAATCGGAGATCTTCCCCAAACATTACAGCCCAAACTACTCAGAGCACTCGAAACTCACTCGTTCGCACCCGTTGGATCAAATGTCGAGTGCCATGTAGATATTCGACTCATCGCAGCAACCAGCCGTGATCTACCTGAAATGGTTCAAGATGGGCAGTTTCGTATCGATCTTTATCATCGACTCAATGTGCTTACCATTGAGCTTCCACCTTTACGGCAAAGGCCCGAAGACATACCGATCCTGGTAGAGCACTTCCTTGACGACTGCGCTAAACGGCATCTGAGAACCTCTCCGGACGTCGCACCGGAGTTAATGAAGTATCTTCAGGATTACGAATGGCCAGGAAATGTCCGCCAACTTCGAAATGTCATTGAAAATATGCTCGTCATGGGAGATGAAAAGATTCTCACTCTGCGAAATCTTCCCAAGTATCTCAGCGGTAACCCCTACAGCGAACAGCACCATTCGAGTCGAGGCAACTTCAATCTCCACGACTTGGAAAAAGATGCGATCCTCTCAGCACTTAAAAAATCATTCGGTAACCGAACCCACGCAGCGCACACGCTAGGAATCTCTGTGCGTACCCTCCAGCGAAAACTCAAACTTTGGGGCATGGAATAAAAAAACTCCAGGCAAGCACCAAAATTCGATTCTCGCCATCAAAACCGGTTGGGAGGTTTGATGCCCGGAGCAAGGACCGATGCGTGCGTTGCCTGGAGTTCACTCACAAAGGAAGCACATTCCGTGCCAACGAGAACTGCTTTGTAAACTTTTGTTTTCCTTGGTTTGTACAACAAAGCGTCCAGGGTTTCCCAACAAGCAGTGCGACACAGGTGCGACAAGACGTCTGTCGGGTGCGACGTTTTGTCGTGGTTGCCTAGGTTTTTAGAAAGGATTGCGGGGGGGCGATCTGAAGCTCAATCCATTCGACGTTTTTGTCTTTGGTGATATATTTTCTCTCCCGGGCTGTTTTCTACCCCCATACTCCCTCCTCGGAGAGGCTAATGTCCAATTCCACCCTTACTGACCGCAAAAATTCCGTCATGACCGGAGCCGATATTCTCGTAAAATCGCTGGTCGATCACGGTGTGGAGATCGTTTTTGCCTATCCTGGTGGGTGCTCGATGCCGATGCATCAATCTCTGACCAAATACGAGGGTCGATTGAGAACCATCCTCCCAAGGCACGAACAAGGAGGTGCGTTTGCGGCCCAAGGAATCGCTCGATCCACTGGAAAAGTCGGGGTTGTCATGGCCACCAGCGGCCCAGGAGCAACCAACCTAGTTACCGCAATCGCCGATGCAAAACTCGACAGTATCCCCCTGATTGCAATTACTGGCCAAGTTCCCACGGGAGTCATCGGGACCGATGCTTTTCAAGAAACCCCCATTGTGGAGATATGCAGGGGGATCACCAAGCATCATTATTTGGTCACGAAGGTCGACGATGTCGCAAGAGTGATGAAGGAAGCTTTTTATATCGCGACGACCGGGAGACCAGGCCCTGTTTTGATCGACATGCCCAAAGATGTCCAGTTGGATTCCTGCGAAGTCGATTGGGATGTGCCGATGAACCTACCTGGATATTCTCCAGCCAAACACCCCAACGCAGCACCAGAGCAGATTCGCCAAATCGCTGCGGCGGTCCGACATAGCAAACGCCCAATCATCTACTGTGGTGGTGGAATCGTCACTGCGGAAGCTTCCGACGAACTCCGAAGCTTCGCTTTGAAGACCGGGATTCCAGTGACCATGACAGTGATGGGTCTGGGTGTTTACCCCGCAGATGGTCCGTTGTCTATGGATATGCTCGGTATGCACGGGGCCGCTTATGCGAACTATGCCGTCAGGGACTGCGACCTGCTTTTGGCCTTTGGTGTTCGCTTCGATGACCGTGTCACCGGACACTTGGCATCTTTCGCCAAAAACGCCAAGATCATTCACGTCGATGTGGATGCCTCTGAATTGAACAAGAATAAAGTCGCACACATTGCCGTGCGAAGTGACATACGTTTCGTGCTAAACGAACTCAATAAAATCGTCCAACCGCCCGAGAACATCAAGCCATGGTTTGACCATTGCCAAGATCTGAAAGCAAAGTACCCATTTCAATACGACGATCAATTCGACGGCATTCTGCAGCAACACGCTATCCGATCCCTCTCGGATTTAACCGCAAACCGTGAAACATACGTCACGGTCGGTGTGGGACAACATCAAATGTGGGCCGCTCAGTTTTTTCAATTCCGCAAACCGCGGACTTGGCTCAGCAGCAGCGGATTGGGAACCATGGGCTTTGGACTCCCCGCAGCGATGGGAGTCCAAGCCGCCCACCCAGATGCACTGGTGATCGATATCGATGGCGATGGTTCTTTTCAAATGAACATCCAGGAATTGGCAACCCTGCATTGCGAGAAACTACCGGTCAAGGTACTGCTTTTAAATAACCAACATCTTGGAATGGTTGTCCAGTGGGAAGACCGTTTCATGGGCTCCAACCGAGCCCACACCTACCTGGGACCTATCGATCATGAAGAGGCCCGAGGCCCAGGTTCCACCGTCGCGCACACCTATGCCGAAAATAGGTACCCAGATTTTGTCAGCATCGCCAAAGGTTTCGGCTGCGGAGCCGCGACCGTTCGCAACAAGTCCGAACTCCATTCCGCATTGCTCGAAATGATCAACTATCCAGGCCCTTATGTCCTAGATGTCCAAGTTCCCTATCAAGAACATGTCCTCCCGATGATCCCTTCGGGTAGGACCGTTGATGATATGATCCTCAGATAATCAGCTTTTGCCAGAACCGACAAGAAAAGAGTCTACGATGCTCGACCTCTACGAAAAGATCCAGGAAGCTTGCGCTGCGATTCGTAAGCGGTGGGATCCCATACCCCATGCTGGAATCATCCTCGGTACCGGATTGGGATCATTGGTTAAGAAAATCGATATTCAAGCAGAATTCGATTACTCAGAAATTCCGCATTTTCTTAAGTCCACCGCAACCAGTCATCGAGGAAGACTCATCTGCGGAAATCTTGCAGGTGTCCCTGTCGTAGCCATGGAGGGACGTTTCCACATGTACGAAGGATACCCCCTGGATCGAATCACCCTACCAGTCCGAGTGATGAAATTCCTTGGTGCTAAACTCCTCATGGTCTCCAACGCTTGTGGTGGGATGAATCCCAATTTTCAAGCCGGTGATATCATGCTCATCGAAGATCACATCAACCTCATGGGTGGAAACCCACTGATAGGTATCAATGACGATCGACTCGGTCCCCGCTTCCCTGATATGAGTCAGCCCTACGACAGAAACCTAATCCGCCAAGCACTGCAAATTGCCCGCAAGGAAGACATCATCGCCCACCAAGGCGTTTTTGTGGCCGTTGCAGGACCCAATTTGGAAACCCGTGCCGAGTACCGATTCCTCCGGCACATCGGAGCCGATGTCGTTGGAATGTCCACCGTACCCGAAGTGATCGTCGCTGCCCATAGCTCGATGCGAACCGTAGGTTTCTCGGTGATCACCGATATGTGCTTGCCAGATGCACTTGAAGCCGCCGATGTATCTAAAATCATCGCCATCGCCAACGATGCCGAACCCCGGCTCACCAAGCTTTTGACGGGTGTCCTTGAGTTCGACGCGGCAAGCTGATGCGTCATCATCTTCATTTCGATGCTTGATCAAGAAAAACAAATCTCCCCCGCACAATGGCTCAAAGCCAATTACCCAGAGTGCTCTCCGAAAGTCGGGATTGTGCTGGGCAGTGGCCTAGGGGATTTCGCCGACTCCATCGCAAACCCTACAACGATCCCCTTCCAAAGGATTCCCAGTTTTCCCAACCCTAGGGTCGCTGGTCATTCAGGAAACCTTGTGCTAGGACAACTTGGGAGCACCCAAGTCGCTGCGCTCCAGGGTCGCTGCCATCTCTACGAAGGCTGGTCGCTTGAGCAATCGCTAGCACCCCTGAATGCCTTGATTGAACTTGGAGTCGAACTAGTCATCCTCTCGAACGCTGCGGGCGGCATCAATCCGCGATTTCAAAGTGGCCAAGTCGTGGCGATCGACTCGCATATCGATTGGCTCTTTCAAAGTCTTAACCCCCCGAACCTTCATCCACTTGGCGCGTCTTTCTTGGGGAGGACTCATAAAACCTATGACCCTGCATGGCTTTCAAGAGCCCAAAAAGCAGCAAGTGAATTAGGATACTCACTGGCATCGGGTACCTACCTTGCTACCCTAGGGCCAAACTATGAGACTCGGGCCGAATACCGCGCGTTTGCACGCATGGGTGCCGACATGGTGGGAATGAGCACTGTTCCAGAGGCCCTCCTTGCTATGCGTCTTGGGGTTCCGGTTCTGGCTTTTTCGATTGTCACCAACGTCGCAAACCCAGATGCACCAACAACGACCCAACACACCGAAGTCCTCGAATGGTCCAACAAGGCAAAAACAATACTTCAGGGAATGATCGTTTCCCTGATTCGTAAGCATTTTTGAGCGATCTACCATCTTTATCAACCAGCCAAATGAACCACCGAGCAAAAGAACAGTTTGAGGATACCGTGGCCGATGGCATCGGATCGGTGGACAACGCCCCAACACTGTCGCTTCATCACGAAGGATTGACCATCGATGGTTACTCCCGCGCTGCAGTCCAAAGTTATTGGAGAATCGCTGAACTTAAAATAGGTTTCGATCTAGGAGCTCAGCCATGGGACTTTATGTCCCTGCCTCGAACCTTTATCTCACACTC
>JAGWZB010000091.1 GCA_018969045.1 Planctomycetota bacterium
GACCAGTTCGTTTTAACAGACACCAACGAAGTCAAAGCATGCCCAGCAGGACATGCACCGAAGTCAACGAATTACAACGAACGCAACGAGACGGTGTGGGCTCGAATGGATCCTGCGTTGTGTCATAACTGTCCGCTTGTCGGACGTTGTCGAGTCCAGAAGGATAAAGAAACAGGCCAGGCCAATGGTCGCGTTCAGTTCCGCATAGATGCTCCTCGCGCCGCGCAGCGTCGTCGACAGGAGCAGACCGAGGCGTTCCGAGAAAACTACCGTTGGCGATCTGGAATCGAGTCAACTAACAGCGGCTTAAAACGTCGTCTTGGCCTCAAGCGGCTTCGGGTGCGAGGCATACGCGCGGTGAAACTATGCGTGATGCTGAAACTGACAGCCTGGAACATTCTCCGCGGCGTCGCCCTGCGCAAGATGAAAAGACAGGCACAGATAATCCCGAGCTAAGGGCAACATAGGGACTAAATATGTCTTGAAAAGAGCGTTAAACAGTTGATTCCATCAATTCAGCTCATCCTGCAACCCGAAAACGGAGCACATAAAATCGATTGCCGATGATTGACGCTTTTCACCGCAAAAATTTTTAATGCAACCGATTTCGCCTCCCGTCGCAAACCGAGATAATGTCGGGCGCGTCAGATAAGCCCGTGCTACGGGGTGCGGGCTTCGTTTCCAATCGATCGTTTACCCACTAAAATACCTCTTCGCATTCCCCTCCAAGATTCCATCGAAACATCCCCATAAAAAGATCGGAACTAGACCTATGCAAAAAATAAGCCAAATCGCTTTGGAGTCTCGGCGATCGTTTCTTGGATCGTCGATCACCGCAACTTCCACCGCAGCGGCCGCATGCCTTATTGCCAACTCGGCCCGTGCCTACGGCCGGATCCTCGGTGCCAACGATCGGCTCGATATCGGTGCCATCGGTGTCGGAGGCCGTGGCGCCGGCGATTTGGATGCCGTCAGCTCCGAAAACATCGTCGCTCTGTGCGATGCCGATGCCAATACCCTTAATGGTGCAAGCAATCGCTTCCCCAACGCAAAAAAATTCTTCGATTACCGAGAACTGCTTGAACAAGCCAAACTCGATGCAGTAGTGATCGGTACCCCCGACCATCATCATGCTCCAGCCACCGTCCGAGCCTTAAGACGCGGTCTGCATGTCTACTGCGAGAAACCTCTGACCCATACCGTCCAGGAAGCTCGCATCGTCGCAGCACTTACCAAAGAAAAAGGTGTTGCCACGCAAATGGGTACCCAAAACCACGAGCACCCAGGTTACTTGCGACTCGTCGAGATGCTCCAAAGCAACACCATCGGGCCTGTCCGCCAAGTTCACGTCATCACCGATCGGCCCGGAAAATGGTGGCCTCAAGGTGTCTTGCTCCCAACCGACCAACCGGCCATTCCTGAAAACCTTAAGTGGGACCTGTGGCTCGGCCCGGCTCCCGAGCGCAATTACCACAGCGCTTTTGTCCCGTTCCGCTGGAGAGGCTGGTGGGATTATGGCTGCGGTGCCGTCGGTGATATGGCGATCCACCTAATGGATCCAGCCTTCTGGGGATTGAATCTATCGGGTCCTGTGAACGTGGTGTCCGAAGGCCCCGCGCCTGACCCGCACTGCGCACCGAAGTGGATGCACACCCGATTTGCTTTCGGTCAACGAGGCCAACTGCCCCCAGTCGACGTCCACTGGTACGAAGGTGAAACGGTACCCAAAGGCTCCATCGCCCAAGATCTACCCATGAACGGCTCGCTCTTTATCGGCGACCAAGGGAAAATCGCCATCGCCCATGACGGAATGCCCAAACTCATTCCCAACGAAACTGCCGGCCCACTCAAAACCCCAGAACCCTACCTGAAAGCCTCACCCGGCCACCACCGCCAATGGATCGATGCCGCAAAAGGCAACGGCAAAGCCAGCAGCTCGTTCGACTACGCCGGTGCATTCACCGAAGTCGTCTTGCTAGGAAACGTCGCCTACCGTACCGGACTGGAAATCACTTACGATCCTGCCGTCGGTCGAGTCACCAAAGCTCAAACCACCCAAGCCACCCCCGCAACGATCGCCAACCGAGGACTCGATGCGGCCAACGAACTCCTAAGCAAACCTTATCGCAAAGGCTGGGAAGTCAGCTAAGCCAAGTGACATGACAGATAAATCCATCGCACCTACTGCCAAAGAAATCCTCAGCGAACTAAAAGCCCTCGGAGCCGATAGCTACAAGCGCGTCTTGCTCAAACACGGCGTCCAAGAACCTTGCTACGGAACCAAGATCTCAGACATGCAAAAAATCGTCAAGCGAGTTAAAAAAGACTACCGCTTGGCTTTGGAACTCTACGACAGCGGTGTCTACGATGCAATGTACCTAGCAGGACTCATCGCCGATGATGCCCAAATGACCAAAAAAGATCTCAAAGGCTGGTTGTCCAAAGCCAACTGCCGATCGCTCTGTAGCTGGACCGTCCCATGGGTCGCCGCAGGTAGCCTCCACGGCTGGGATCTTGCACTCGAATGGATCGATTCAAAAAAAACCAATGTCGCCATCGCTGGCTGGGCCACCCTAAGCTCCATCGTCTCGGTCAAACCCGATGCACAACTAGATATCAAAACCCTCGAAGAACTCATCCAACGCATCGAGTCGAACATCCATCACCAATCAGACCTGGTGCGTTACCAAATGAACGCCTTCCTAATATCCCTTGGTAGCTACGTCGCTCCCCTTACGGCCAAAGTTCTCCAAGCCGCCAAGAAGATCGGGACAGTCCACGCAGACTTAGGCGACAACGATTGCAAAGTCCCCGACATCACCCACTACATCATCGAGAAAGTGCAAGCCAAAGGTCTCATCGGCAAGAAACGAAAAACCGCGAAGTGCTAATTCCCTCAAGCGTTTTGCAATGCTAGCGTTCTTTGATAACACCCAGTCGACTCGCCTGCTGCAAGGGCTGTTAAGATAGAGCAGTCGCATCCATTTTTCTGGGTCGCTCAGGTCGGCTTGGCCGATACCTCTGGATACCTTATCCGTTCGGTATCCCTCTGGAATTGTCGAGATCCATCGCCATGGCTCAGCTTAGTTGGCTCAAGCGTTTGTATTGGAAGCATCTCTCGAAACCGGTTTCTGAGCGGCCCCTTTTCCTCCACGTGTTGGGCAAGCCGCTGACATCGGTTTTGGAAATCGGGATTGGATCTGGCCAGCGCATCGCAAGACTCCTGGATCTAAACGCTTCGGTCTGGGACTCGAAACCGATCCGATACACAGCGATCGATCCGTTCGAGTCGATCAACGACTCAAGCCGTGCAGCAGGTCCCGTCTTGAGTCTCAAAGCCGCCCATAGGCTCTTGTCCGAACGAGGAGTGAAAGCTCACTTGGTTCCCGGCGAACCATCCAACGCGGTCGCAAGGGTCGCCCACAGTGTCTTGCCAAGCGACTTGATCCTCATCAACGGTTACTGGGAGAGCAGCGATGTGCACGGCCAAGCCATCGCGCAGTGGCTACCTCGATTGTGCCATGTCCAATCGACGATCTATGTCGCCAAGCAACCTGGTGACTCGTTTGTGAAAATTCCTGTTCCATCCAACGCGATGCCGATCCTGCAAACCAAAGCTGCGTAACTGGCATGCGAGTTGTCCTGCAAAGGGTATCGAGTGCCAGCGTGACGGTCGATGGCCAAATCGTTGGACAGATCGCTCGAGGATGGTTGGTGCTCTTGGGTATCGAGCAGGGTGACTCGGATCGCTTGATCCCATGGCTCGCGGAAAAGTGTGTTCATCTAAGGGCTTTTGAAGACGAACAAGGGAAGATGAACCGATCGATCTTGGAGGTCGATGGTCAGATGCTGATCGTATCCCAGTTCACTTTGGCGGGAGATTGCCGCAAAGGTCGAAGGCCTAGCTTTGATCGCGCAGCAGCACCCGCTCAGGCGCGCGACCTGTATGACTTGTTCTGCCAGCAAATCGCAAACCTTGGAGTTCACGTCGAGCGTGGCGTGTTTCAAGCGGACATGAAGGTCGCACTGGTCAACGATGGGCCGGTCACTTTTGTGATCGACCACTCGGGTCAGTGACCCACGAGCGATTGCAACTGCGAAACACGATTCTGAATGTCTTCGAATGTGATCTGTTGGAGTCGCTTGATACTAAACGACTCGATGGTGTAGCTGGCCAAGGCGGTCCCTTGCATGATGGCTTGCACCATGTCTTTGCGATCGATCTGGCTAAGCGACTTTGGATCGTTTTCTTTCTGACGGAATCTGCTGCACAGAAACCCCAGCACTCCTCCAGCAAAGCTATCGCCTGCTCCGGTCGGATCGATCAGTGTGTCGCTTGGATACGCCGGCAAGGCCAGCATGGTATCTGGGCCAAGGACAAAGCAACCGTGTTCTCCTTTCTTGAGGATGACCCAGCGCGGACCCAAGGACTGAATGCATCGGGCAGCTTGAACCACGTTATTTTTTCCGGTGAGCTGTTTGGCTTCGACGTCGTTGATAAAGAGTCCATCGATACGCGCAAGGACATCGAGCAGTTGACTCCGCGTGGTATCGATCCACATATCGACCGTATCGGCAAAAACCCACTGAGCTTGCCTGCATTGATCGAGGACTTGTAGTTGTACCGAAGGAATCGCTGCGGCCAAAAAGACGACTTGGGAATCCGCATAACAATCCGGCATGGTTGGGCGATAGCGATCAAATCCGTGCATTTGGATTTCGAGAGTTTCACGGTCTTGATAGTCTTTCAGATAACGGCCTCGCCAGAAATAAGATTTGGCAAGTGAATCATGAGTAACGCCGCGCCAATCGACTCGGTGATTTAGGAAAGTTTGAGTATACTCAGTCGGCCAATCATAACCGGTGCGTCCGATGAGTCGCACCGGAGTGTAGAATCCGGCTGCGTACGAAAAGTAACTGGCACTACCCCCGAGGACTCGCTCGCAGGAGCCTGCCGGTGTTTCTACCGAGTCGATCGCCAACGTTCCAACACAGAGCATATCCATCGATGCAGATTCCCAACGTCAAGCAGTTCAGCGACTCGGTGTTTCGACCACCTTGGTACTTGCGCAGCGGTCACTTGCAAACTTTGATCACCGGATTTTATCGTCCCATCGCGGACCTGCCACCGCAGATAACGCACCGCTGCCCGCTGACCCAGCCGGTTCCCAGGAACGCTGAAACGGCTTTAGGAAATATGCTGGTTCATGAAAATTCGCCTGAACCACGAGCAACCATAAAAGATCGGCCAGCAGTCCTGTTGCTCCACGGACTTGGTTCCTCCCACGCCGGTACTTATATGACCAACATTGCCCAAGGGTTGGTTCGCAAAGGATACCGTGTATTTCGCGTTGATTTGCCCGGTGCTGGAGACTCGTATTTGGAAACACCAATGCCTCCCCATGGCGCGTGCTTTGATGCGATTCGCAATTGCTTGGAACACCTTTGTCAAAAACTCGACCTACGTGACTGGAACCTCGCTGGGATCTCCTTGGGCGGGAACATTCTCTTGCGAATGCTAGGGGATTGGAAAGAAGGCCAAGTCAAAATCCATCGCGCCATTGCTGTAGCCCCTCCAATCGACTTGGACGCCTCCTGCAAAAATGTAGAGAAGGGGATCAACCGCCTGTACGCAAGCTACTTCTTGCGCGCCTTGCGAAAACAAGCTCGCTTGCGCGGTGAGCATTGGCCTGTATGGCAAGACCGATTAGCGCATGCGGATTACCGAAGCCTGCGTAGGTTCGACAATACCGTGACGGCTCCGCTGGCAGGATTCAAAGATTCGCTAGACTACTACACGACCGGGTCCTCGATCCACTGGCTCACTAAGATCCAGGCCAAGGTCAAGGTCCTTGTCGATCGCCATGACCCCATCGTCCCTTTTCATCTTTTCCCAAATGCCAAGTATTCGCCCAGCACCGAGCTGATCGTCACCGATCGGGGAGGCCACGTTGGGTACTTGCGTGCTGGATCGAGATCTGTCAAACCAACCAGTACCTCCAGTCGGTTCGAGCGATGGGCCGACCGTTGGATCGCCGATACCCTCACCGATGACGCGCAGTGGTAGCCATCCACCACTTATGAAGTTCGCTCGCAGGGAGAATCATCAGAGCTAGAATCAAGAGCACTACCCATCGCTGGAGATTAACCGGCTCGGTCTCGAGAACCCCTTGTGCGATCGGTAGATGCATTGCAAGCACGTGGATCGCAAGCGCTGTAATAGTCCCTATCAGTAAAATGGGACTTCGCAGCGGTGACAGCACAAACGCCGACTTGGTCTCCGACCGGCAGTTTCCGATATGGATATTCTGGAACAAAACCAATAGCAGTAACAAACTGTTTCGAGCCGAGGAAACTTGATGCTCAGTCGGATCCGGTGGTAATAACCAAACGAACAGAAAATACGAAACCAAACCCATCGTCAACGCTGCGATGAGTGTCCGCTGGATCATGATCCGGTCAAAGATCGGTTCCTTCGGATCCCGAGGCGCTCTTTCCAACACATCGCCTTCGTTGGACTCAAAGGCTAGCGCGACGTCTTGGATCCCGTTGGTCACCAGATTGAGCCACAAAAGCTGTACCGGTAAAAGAGGCAGATAAGGCAGACCCGTCAGGATTGCAAGCGCCATTAGAAGCACTTCGGCAGCACCTGTAGAGATCGCCAAGTAGACAACTTTACGAATGTTGTCATAAGCCACCCGGCCTTCCTCAATCCCACCGACGATGGTCGCAAAGTTGTCGTCGCTGATGACAAGCGATGAAGCTTCCCGGGCTACATCGGTACCACTTTTTCCCATCGCCACACCGATATTGGCCGCACGCATCGCGGGAGCATCGTTGACTCCATCACCGGTAACAGCCACAAAGTGGCCCGCCTTTCGAGCCGTTTGCACCAACTCCAATTTCTGCCTAGGCGATACGCGTGCAAAGACGCGATACCGCAGGATATCAGCCCCAGATAGCCGATCAGGATCCCTCAAAAGCTCTTCCCCTGTGATCACTTGATCGTCGTGGTCGATGAGCCCGATCTGCTTGGCGATCGACATCGCTGTGGCGCGATGATCGCCAGTAACCATCATCACTTGCACCCCGGCTTGATGGCATTTGCGGATCGCCTCTTGGATCCCGGGCCTGAGTGGATCAACCATTCCGACCAATCCAAGGAACTCCATCGTCTGAGGAATCTCAGGTGCATCGCTCGGCTGAATCGCTTTGGGGGCGAAGCCTTGGGCCAAAGCCAGCACCCTAAACCCTCGGATAGCCATGTCGTTGGCTGCAACTTGATAGCCTTCGAGTTGCTTCGAATCGGTCGTATCGGTGCACATCGCTAGAATTCGTTCCGGGCTCCCTTTGACGCACACGAGCGTCTGGTCATGCATCTTGTGAAATGTCGCCGCAAATCGATGCTCGGGTTCAAACGGTATTTCGTTGACTTGAGGAAAGTCGCTGATAAGGGACTCTTGGGTATACCCAAGCTTGATCCCTAAACTCTGCAGTGCAATGTCGACAGAATCGCCTCTCCATACCCACGATCCATTGCGATGATGCAAATCCGATTCGTTGCATAAAAGCCCCGTGCGAACCAAATGCTCCAACGATCGATGATCACCTGCAGCAACCGCAGACCCATCCTGGATGACTTGGCCCACCGGGGCAAAGCCTTGGCCCGTGACCGTTAGTATCTTGTTCTCAGGAAGGGCGATCTGGGTGATCATCAGTTCGTTGCATGTCAGTGTGCCAGTCTTGTCAGCAGCAACCAACGTGCAACTGCCGAGCCCTTCGACCGCCGTTAAACGCCTTACAATCACCCCCCGTTGTGCCATCCGCGTGGTGGTTACGGCTAGTGCAATGGTCATGGCAACGGGCAATCCTTCGGGAATCGCAGAGACAGCTAAAGCGACCCCAAAGAGAAACATTTCTCCAATGGTGTAGTTACCGATCAGCACACCCAAGGATGCTAAGAGTCCGATAGCTGCCACCAGAGCAAGCACTAAAAGTCGCGTGAATGACTCCATGCGCAGAAGCAATGGGGCTTTTCCAGCAGGTTGGCCCAGTACATCCACAGCCAATTCCCCAACACTGGTCTTGGTACCAGTGGTCACCACCAACCCTTTGGCCCTGCCTCGCGTGACGATCGAACCGGCGTAAGCCATGTTCTGTCGATCGGCCAGGGAGGTCGATTCGGTTCCAACCCATTGCGCATCCTTGAGCACTGGCATGGATTCTCCGGTCAAAAAGGATTCATCGGTCTGCAATCCTGTGGTCAGCATCAGTCGTATGTCTGCAGGCACCCGGTTCCCTGATTCAAGCCATACGATATCTCCCGGGACGACCTCTTGGGCAGGAATCTCGATCGTTTGGCCATCTCGCACAACCGTGGCTCGTATTTGAAGCAACTTTCGCAGCGCGTAGGAACTTTGCTCGGCCCGCCACTCCTGATAGCAACCGATGGCTGCATTGATTAGCAATACCAACGCGATAAAACCCGCGTCTTTGTGATCCCCGATCAACATCGAAATCAAGGCAGCAAGGCCCAAAATATAAATCAATGGGCTCTGAAATTGGGAAACCAAAATTGTCCACCAAGCTCTTGGCGGGCTTTCCGGTAGCCGGTTTAATCCATGAACAAGCAACCTTGAGGCGGCCTCTTGCTCACTTAATCCCTCTGGCCGCGACTCCAAGAACGTCAGAAGCTCCGAGTATTCGCTAGAATGCCAATGCGTTGGTGGAACTGCTTCGGTCACAATCAAGATCTCCTGGATCGAGTGTGTTGCGAATCGGTCCCTCCAGTATACCCACTTCAATCCAAACAAAACCAAACTTATCGTGCTTATCGCATCCGCATCACATCACGAAATTGCCTCACTGCGTTGGCTCGACGCGGTGGGCTTGCAAATCCGCTAAGTCGACAAATTCCAAAGTCGATATGTGAGTCGCCTCAAGAACCACTTTAGGTGCCATCCCAGCTTCGAGAGCTTCCTTCCAACGCAGAACGCACAAACACCACTGATCGCCAGGTTTCAATCCAGGAAATTGGTACTGAGGGATCGGTGTGCTAAGATCGTTGCCACGGCTGCGAGAGAACTGCAAAAACTCAGCCGTCACTTGCGCGCAAACCAAGTGCATGCCATGGTCCTGGGCCCCGGTTCGGCAACATCCATCCCGGAAAAAACCCGTCATCGGGTCAAACGAACAAGGCTGCAACTCTGTCCCCAAAACATTGCTCGCTCCTGACATCCCAAACACCCTTTTCGATTTGTGATTTTCTAATCCTGCTCTTGTGGCAAAGAGTATACTCTCTGTGTCGCAAATTCCGCACTGGCAGTCTAAAAACCAGTTATACTGATGAGCATCGAAATTGTCTTGCTCGAAACCCAGCCATCGCCATGTCCGAAGAAGAAGATCGATCTACCATCCAACAGGCACCAAACGATCGCTCGCCTAACGAGACCACCGCTTCATGGGTTTCACAGGCCGCAAGCTCACGTGCCAAACCCCAAGCACCCTCGCTTCTTAAACGGCTCTTGCCTCCGGTTCTGGGCGGACTGACCGCCTTCCCAATCGCCATCGGGATCCTATGGTACGGTTTCGGAAAAGACATCGGCAACGCGGGACCGACGATAGCAAGATACATCCCTTGGCTGGTCCCTGAACATCTTCGTGGATCGGCGCGCTGGCGGTACAACCCAAAGACCGACAGCACACAAAAACAGTTCGAGGCTCCTGCAAATCTAGATGCCGGTGAATTCGGTCGTATCGGTGGAGAGAAATAACATGCAAATCATCAAGCGCGCACGTTCCAATCGACTTTCATGGATTCGCTTGCCAATCGTAAGCCTAGCGACTTGCGTGATCGCCATAGGATGCATCGGATGCAAACCCGAAGAACAAGTCCAACGCGATCTAGCAGCCCAAAAAGCAGCTCAAGAAGCTGCTGCCAGTGCCGCAGCCCCACCCCAAGAAGCTCAGAAAGCTGGCGTAGGCGTCGGTGAAAAAGGTAGATCGCTCGAAGGGGGGTCGGAAAACAATCCCGCGACGATCATCTCAGGTCCCGCTGCCGCCTACTTTCGCACCAAAGAAAAAATCGTCTTCGAGATCCAAATCCCTCAAGCCATGAACTTGTACATGGCCGAGAAAGGTCGCAACCCACGCAACCACGACGAATTCATGCGTGACATCATCGATCTAAATCGCATCCCATTGCCCAAGCTGCCTTCGGGGATGGTCTACCGTTACGATAGCGAAAAAGGTGAGTTGTGGGTGATCCCTGAAAAAGATCTTCAAAACCAAGGTGCTCAAAATCCACCTGGGAACTAGCTCAGATGACCACTCCTGGCTCCAACGGCTACGCCTTACTGAAGTTTCTCGCTGTCGTTGTATGGAGCGCATTGGCTCGGCCTGCACTAGCCCAAGAGCCAAATATCCTATTTCTCTTCGCGGACGATTGGGGCCGTTACGCAAGCGCCTACGCAGCCCACCACCCCAACGACGGTTTGCAACAACTGGTTCGAACCCCAAACATCGATCGCATCGCCAAAAAAGGAGTGCTGTTTCGCAACGCCTTCGTCTCTGCACCCAGCTGCACCCCATGCCGAAGCGCCTTGCTCTCAGGCCAACACTTTTGGAGAACCGGCCAAGCTTCCATTCTCCAAGGTGCCAAATGGGACCCCAACATCCCTGCCTTCCCTCTGCTACTCCATCAAGCCGGATATCACATCGGAGAGAGTTATAAAGTTTGGGGTCCGGGCACTCCCAACGATGCGCCCTACGGAGCGGGTAAGTTCGCTTACGAAAAATCGGGCCGGCGGATCAACGATTTCTCCGAGAACGCCACGAAACTCATCGAGCAAGGAAGCACATTCGAACAAGCAAAACAAACACTACTAGACGAAATGGCAGCCAACTTTGATGAGTTTCTCCAAGCTCGCCCAGAGGGAAAACCGTTTTGCTATTGGTTCGGTCCAACGAATGTTCATCGGCAGTGGACCCAAGGCTCCGGCAAGTCGCTTTGGGGATTCAATCCCGATGATTTCCAAGGCAAATTACCCCCATTTCTTCCCGATGTACCCATCGTTCGCCAAGACCTCGCCGACTACTTTGGTGAAATCGCCGCTTACGATGCAGCCGTGGGCGTCCTGCTGGATCGACTTGAATCCTCTGGACTTGCTGATTCGACCATGGTCATCATCAGCGGTGACCATGGTCCTCCAGGTTTCCCCCATGGCAAGTGCAATCTTTACGGCTTTGGCACTGCCGTCACCTTGGCCATCTGCGGTCCAAAGATTCCTGGGGATCGATTCGTCGAGGATCTAGTCAGCTTGACTGACCTTGCTCCCACCATTTTAGAAGCTGCCGGTTTGCCGGTCCCCAGCAACATGACCGGCAAAAGCCTTCTGCCAATTCTTTTTAGCGAACGTTCAGGCAGACTGGACCCAAGCCGCCAAGCGGTCTTCGTCGGACGCGAGCGGCACGTCGAATCCGCTCGAGCCGATTGGATGCCTTATCCACAACGTGCGATCCGCACTGACGACTATCTTTTCATCATCAATTTTCGACCCGAACGCTGGCCACTTGGAGATCCTTATGGATTAAGTGATCCCGAACCACCGACGTATCAACAAATCCAAAACAACACTCGAATCACCCATCCCGATGAAGATGCCGGACCCACGAAAGCTTGGCTGATCACCCATCGCGACGATCCTCAATGGAAACCCTTCTACGAAAAAGCGTATGGCAAACGACCCGGCCAGGAACTCTATGACTTAAAAAACGACCCGCATCAAATGAACAACGTGGCATCCAACCCGGATTATGAATCCATCCGCAAGCAGCTCTACGATCGATTGATGCTGGAACTCGTTTCGACCGGGGACCCTCGCGTAATCGACGACGGAAGTTTCTACGAAAACCCACCGATGAGCGGACCGCTTGAAGCCCAATCCGCTGGCAAACAACCAGCCAATAAGCAGACCAATAAACCAGGACCTAGAAATCAGCCCAAGAAGCCATGAGCGCAGCCAACCCCGAATCGATTCCCCCGCGAGCCTGGGATCCTGGCTACCTGTTTCGACTGTGGTTTGGCCTGAGCGAGCCGGTCAGTCAGACGGTTTATGCAGCAAGTGGCTTTGGACTGATGATCTTGAAATACCTCGTCGAAGCCGCAGTGGTCTTTCTGTTTACTTACAAGTCCTATTTCCCCTGGGACTTTCTCAATCCACTCATGAGCGTTCGGCAAAAGTACTTCGCGGCCCCTGCACCCGAGTGGCTCGCTTGGGCTTTCATCCTCTGGTCATTGCCTTTTCTATGGATCGCCGTTTCGATGAGCGTGCGTCGATCGGTCGATGCGGGCAAGAACGCTTGGTTGGGCCTGTGGATCTTCGTGCCGATCGTAAACCTTTGCATGATGATCTACTTTTGCCTGCTTGGGACTGACCCCAACGGGCCCAATTTAAAGGCACGGGACTCGGTCGTTCGTGAGCCCTTGATCGAGCACAAACTGACTTCGGCGCTTCTTGGGATCGCTGCCAGCGCTCTGATCTGCATCGCGATGGTATCGCTGTGCGTGTATTTGATCCAAGACTATGGTGGAGCCTTGTTTATGGGCACACCGATCATCATGGGTGCCACCAGCGCCTACATCTACAATCGACCTTACACCCGTGGTGTGTTGTCGAGCATCATGGTAGCCGAGCTTTCCATTTTCCTGAGTGGATTGATTCTTTTGCTGTTTGCTTTCGAAGGAATCATCTGTTTGGCGATGCTCCTGCCGATCGCAGGGGTGATGGCCATTTTAGGGGCGCTCATCGGCGTGATGATTGCAACGGTCCAACCTCAGCGAACCATGACGCTTCTGATCCCAATCAGTTTGCTGCCAATCGTTGCTGGTGCCGAAAACGCTTTTAGAGATTTGCCCGAATACGAAGTGCTAACGACGATCGAGATCGACGCTCCACCGGACAAAGTATGGCCCAACGTCGTCGGCTTCTCCGACCTGGATACCCCACCGAGCTGGTACTTTCAACTCGGGATCGCTTACCCAAAGCGTGCGACGATTGTCGGATCGGGCGTGGGAGCTGTTCGTCATTGCGAATTTTCAACAGGTGCCTTTGTCGAGCCCATCACGGCTTGGGAACAGCCTACTCGCTTGGCGTTCGATGTGCAGTCCCAGCCCCCGCCGATGCATGAACTGAGCCCCTATCGACACGTGCATCCACCTCACCTGGATGGATACTTGCGATGCAAACGTGGTGAATTTCGATTGATCGAATTGGACGGCCAACGGACTCGGCTCGAAGGACGTACTTGGTACGAGTACGAGATTTTTCCGCAAAGCTACTGGACCCTATGGACCGATCGGCTCATCCATAGCATCCATCAAAGGGTCCTGGGCCATATCAAACAACTATCGGAATCAAACTCTGCGATTCCTTCCGCAAAAGAGTCTACCTAACCGCAATCCAACTGATTTGTTTGCCATCGAGAACCTCGCAACATAGGCTGCCGGATACTACACTATGGAGGATCTAATGCTTCCCTATTTTCATCTCGAAGCCCTCCAGCATGCCATCAAACGATGAACTCAACCCCGATGATTTGGCCCGAGAGCAACCCCTGCTAAGGGATTCGATCTGCCTGGATTGCTGCGACCATCGGACCATCGTCAGCGGTCGAGGTTCGGTGTTCCTGTTATGCCAAAGCTCCAAAACGCCCTCGCATTGGCCAAAATATCCGCGCCAACCCTTGCGCCAGTGCCCCTATTGGACCCAGTCCACCGAACCTAGTCGGGCACCTGGTTCGACCTAAGTGACCATGATCGTCGCGGTTCCCCCCAACTCTATCTCCCGAAACTCCATAAGATCATGCAACACGAATTGGCTCTACGTGCGATCCCCATCCTAGCAATGGCATTGCTGACCGGTTGTGTCCAACGTAGCGAACAATCGGCAACCATTTACTGCGCAACGGACCGAGAGTTCGCCGCCCCAATCCTTGATGCCTTTGAACGAACCCACTTCAAAGACGCGATCGATGGCAAAGGAAATCAGGACAAAGAGACCCAGCAAGTCGTTCGCGTCTTTGATGTCGAAGCTTCCAAAACGCTCGGATTGGTCTCCCGCATCGAACAAGAGTCGGCTCAGCCCAAAT
>JAGWZB010000092.1 GCA_018969045.1 Planctomycetota bacterium
GTCATTGGAAATCCCGATGATCAGAGAACTTGGCTCTGGGCGTCGTCGTCGATTTTGGTCAAGGGACCCCAAAATATTCGAATCAATGCTGGTGGGGTTTTCGCACAGAGGTTGGGTGATTACACCTCGGCTCCATTTGTAAGGGCTGTGAACAATACGATCATTGGAAATGATGGTCGTGCAAACTTCAATCCTCAAACATCAGATACCCAAAGCAACGACACGATTCGAGGTGCCACAGAGACCTTCCAAGGTGTCGGTGCCAACCCGGTCAGCTACACGGTTTCGGGCACTTTGCCTGCCGACCCGCTGGTTACCGGTTCTTCCGATGTTGACTTATATAAGTTCCAGTTGGAAATCGGAGACCGTGTTCGCATCGATATCGACACAGCTCAAGGTTCTTCACTGAATGCTGCCTTGCGAGTATTTAACAGTAGCGGCGTGCCTCAAGTCGTAAGCAATGAGGTTGACCCAACGACCTCAGACAATCGCGGGGCGCCAGGGGAAACATTAGGCCTGGATCCCTATGTTGACTTCACGGCAACGAAAGCTGGGACTTATTACGTAGGTGTCTCTGTTTCAGGCAACACGCAATACGATCCTTACTCGTTTGCATCCCGGCGTGCTGGCGACTCCAGCGGTGATTACGACTTAAGCATTCAAGTTCTCAAACCTGAAGAATTCGTGATTGTGGTGGACGATCCTGCAAGCTACGGCGACGGTGAAACCTTCACGATCCAACAGGTTTCGGATTTCCTTGGAACCACAAACAATGCTAGAACCTTCGAGTTTACCAGGGATCCGGGCTACAACGGAGCGAACATTCCCGTATTCATCGGTCCGGAATATCGTGTTCCTGATCTGGCTCGATCGATAGCAAATGCGATTTCTGTAGCAGGTCTCGGAAACGCCCAAGCTCTTCCCAACGAAATTTTCGGCACGGCAAGTCCGTTGGCTTCTGTGTCAGCAATCGCTCTCGGGGGACACAATGGATTTGATCCGACCTACGGTGTTGTCGGTGGCGGTGACGTTGGTGTCAACGCAGGAAATATTCGCGGAGCCCAACTACAAGCCGGATTGAATAGATATCCAGATTGGAACGAAGATCTCTCCCCGTCTGACATATTGCTAACCATTGCGCAATCCAACGGTGTGACAAGCTCGACAAGTCGGTTTTTAGGGCACGCAAACCAGGGATTTGGTCACGACCGAACCATGTCCTTGCCACTGCTGCCTCTGATCGATCGTCCCGTGACAGCCCAGGGCAATGGAACATCCGAGAAATTTGTCGTCGTCCGCAACGCATACAGCGTGACGATGAGCCCAAGTCGCCGCGTGGGAGGACGATCGGGCAATAACAATCTCAATCAAATCATCCCTGAGACGGGCATTATGGTCTCTGGAGGTGCAACCCCGACTCTGCTTAACAACGCATTTGTTAATGTGCAAACACCCATCGTACAGGAGAGGGCGGTTTTCGCGGGGGGCGATTTCAGAGGCAGTTTCGACATGGCCTCGGTTCGACCTTCTGCCACGGTTGTTGGTGGAAATACCTACCAATTCATGGAGCCTGCAACTCCAGTGACGAACCTCGGGTTGGTCATCGAAGTAGGTCCGACCAATGTCCCTAACACAAACTTAGATTTCAATTTCGTTGCAGGAAATGCTGAGCGTCTAGTTGTCGATTTCCCTGGCGGAAACTTCATTCCAAACACTCAGTCCAGGATCATTGACAGTTCGGTTAATTCCTTGCCAGAGCGAGAAGGATTCCGCGCCGTTAAGAGTGCTGTAGGGGTCGCCCCTAGCCCAATCCTCGCACCCGATCGAGACTTCTATGGTATCTTCCGCGCTGACGATCCAAATGTCGCTCCACCGAGCGGGCTGGGTGCTAATGTCTTCAAAGACCGAGGTGCTGTCGATCGTGCCGATTTTGTAGGCCCCACCGCAGTGTCGCTGATCCCTATCGACAACGATGCACAACAAGTCGATAGCGATAAAACCGAATCGGTGATCCAACTCACCGGTGGCGTCTACCCGGAGTTCCGAATCCAACTTAAGGATGGCTTCGAAACTGCTAACCTCGGAGGCGGTACCGGAATCGATGACGATTCGGTCGTCGGTCGAACCGGTGGGAATCGTCTACCAGGTTCGGTTCTGACAATCACTGAAAATGGCAGGTTGCTCATCGAAGGTATCGACTATGCCTTCTCGTACAACACCACAACCAACGAGATCGTTCTGAAACCTCTGGCTGGTGTTTGGAGAAACGAGCGAGTCTACGATATCAACATCAACAACAAAGACCGCTTTGTCGTCAACGCAGTTGCTGGTGATCAAATTAACGATGGTGATACATTCACGATCAAAGATGCCAATGGGGGCAACGTCACCTTCGAATACGAAAGCGGATTCCGCCTTCAAATTCCACAAGGCCTCCAACTCAATCTGCCCCTTGCCGGCGGTGGAGCAGGTGGAATCCTAGACGGGGATCGATTCACGATCACAAGTGCAGGTACCACTTACTCGTTCGAGTTCGATAGCAACGCGAACATCATCAACCCATCTGCCCGAGTGGCGCGATTTACTTCGCTCTCAACGAAACAACAAGTGGTCGAATCGCTGGTTGCTGCGATCAACAATCCGACCATCCCGGGAGTTGTAGCAAGACTCACTGCCGATGGTAACATCTTCGTCGGTGCACCCATCGGAACAACGATCGATACTGAATCGGCTCCGTCGATCCAGCAGCCCAATTCCACGATCGGATTGCTAGTACCCTCCTTGGGAACTCGTCCCGGGGGGATCACCGACGGACAAACCTTCAGCATCACCGACGGTCGTGTTGCGGTTGTTTTCGAATACGACACCGATGGAACAACGCAACCTGGGAATGTGCTGGTCGATATCTCCCAAGCCAACAGCGATCGAGATGTTGCAATCGCAACCCAAGGGGCGATTGCCGGCTCAAATCTAGCACTCAACTCCACGGTGGTTAACAACAACGTGATCCACCTATCGCTCCCGGCCGCTGGTCGAGTCGATGTGGTTAGCACAGAGCTGGACATCGTGGGCCTAGCAAGAACCATCCAAGACGGTCAAACCATCACGATTTCCCGCACCGTCGGGGGATCGACCGTATCGACCACCTTCGAGTTCACCAACGATGCGACCGTAGGGGCAGGGAACATCGCGGTTCCATTCGGACCGACCGACACCCAAGACCAAATCGGTGCGGCTCTGGCCAATGCGATCGCCTCGGCTGGACTGGGCCTCTCGCCACAGCACGTCGGAAACGGCAACGTCATCGTTGGTGGATCTGCAGAATACTCCATATCGGTGGCCAATGCACCGACGGTCGGTTTGTTCGGGCAACCCGGTGTCCAAGGCCGTACGGCACTTGAGATCTTCGGAACCTTGCTCTTGCAAGTCCCTGCACGCGGGGGCGCAGATCTTCTTGATAACACTTCCTTTACGATCACCAATCGAAACCTGACGGCCATCTTCGAATTCGACGGCAACTTCAGCGGATCAACAATTCCCGGAAGTCGAACCATCCGATTCAGCGGAACATCCACTCAAAACGATGTAGTAAACGCGATGGTCGCTGCCATCAACGCCTACCCAGGGCTTGGTGTGGTAGCTCGCGATGCAGGCAACGGTCGTGTCGATATCGGTCTGCTGCCAACCTCGGCTGTCAATGTTATCGACAGCAGGTTGACAACAGCCCGGGGCAATGCCCAAGACGGCGATTACTTCAGCATCACCGATGGTACCAATACGGTTACCTTCGAGTTCGAGAACATCAGTGTCGCCAACGGTAGAGACCCGGCTCGTGTGCCGATTCGTTTCACCAACCAAGATTCGGTGCAACGTGTCTACGAAGCGATGCAAGCGACGATTAAGTCTTCCATTCTCAATCTCGATTCGCAGATCACAAGCCGAGGGCTAGAACTCTTCGACACCGCAAGATACTTGACCAACGTCGACAACGCACCATCGCTACGTCGCACCGGCGTTCCAGGTGGAGCTATCCCAGTCTTGTTTGTCCAAGACCCATCGTTTAGCTCGATCCAAATGCGGGATGCGATCATCCGAGCTATCAACGGCCTTAATACCGCAGGTGGAACCACTCTGCTTGCCAAGGTTCGAGGCGGCAACACCTTGTTCGTCGAGAATGCTATCAGCATCAGCCCAGAGCTCAGCAGCTTCTTCCTGCGTGGCGTACAAGACAACGCTGGAAACTTCTTGGCTAGCAACCGGATCGACAACGAGACCAAGTTCACGATCATTATGCCAGGTGTCGAACTCGACTACGGGGATGCTCCTGATCCTTTCACGACGACTCTTGGCCGATATCCAACCCTCAAAGCCAACGATGGTGCACGTCACGTCGTAAGCAACTCTAGCCTCCAACTCGGTGGTGGTATCACTTCCGAAAGCGAAGGCAAACCGCAACCCCTTGGTGACGGTGATGAGAACGACGATGGCGTTTCCTTCCGATTCCAAACCAATACCTACACCGGCACCCAAGCTCCGATGTTCAACAAGAATGTCGATACCGAGCTGACCGTGACGATGTCGGCACCCGGAATTCTCAACGGCTGGATCGACTTTAACTTTGATGGCGACTGGACCGATCCAGGCGAAAATGTATTCGACAATGTCGTCTTCTCGGTAGGTAGCTTGACCCAAACCCTCAAGGTTCGAGTACCCGCAACCGCCCCGAACGTGACCGTCGCAACGACCTCGTTTGCCCGCTTCCGCGCTTCCAGTGCAGGTTCACTCCTGCCAACGGGATTGGCTCTCGACGGAGAAGTCGAAGATTACCGTGTCAGCATCGTCCCTGGCACACCGCCAGTGGGTGTCAATGACACTTACACGATGAACGAAGACCAATTCGGTGGTCTGATCACCAACGATCCGTTTGATGGAGATGGATTCCCTGGAAACAACGGGGTTCTAGCCAACGACATCAATCCTGACCGCAAGCCCTTGTCGGTTCGGTTGATCACCCCACCTGTCAATGCCAAGGTCTTTACCTTCCGAGCCGATGGCACCTTCGACTACATCCCCAACGACGATTACTTTGGAACGGATTCGTTCGTATATATCGTTACCGACGGAGTGCTTGATGCATTGGCACCAGCCACGGCTGTGATCAATGTTCGTCCCGTCAACGATCCGCCAATTGCCGGTAACCTGACTTACACGATCGATGAAGACCAACAGCTGAACATCCCAGGTTCGGTCGTAATCGCTGCATCGGTTCCAGGACCTGCTAACGAAAGCGATCAAACGCTCAATATCATCGCCGTCGATGCTCTTTCGGCTCAAGGTGGTAGCGTCCGATTCGTCGGTGGTGTGATCACCTACATCCCTCTATCGAATTTTGTTGGAAGCGACTCGTTCACTTACACGATCATCGACAATGGGATCACCGGCAACCTTGCCGATCCTTTGACAGCAGTTGGCACGATCTTCGTAACGGTTCTCGACAAGAACGATCCCCCGATTACGGTCAACAAGACGCTGCAGACAGATGAAGACATCCCAGTTAGCATCACGATCGATGACCTGATCGCAGGAGATACTGTCGGGCCTGCCAACGAGCAATTGATTCAAACCCTGAATTTCAGCGGATTGATCAACCCAACGGAGAAGGGCGGACGTGTCGAAGTCGTTGGAGATCGGGTGGTTTACTATCCACCATCTCATTTCAACGGCACTGATACCTTTGTCTATCTGGTCACCGACGATGGGTTGAGCAACGGCCAACCAGACCCACAAACCAGTCGTGGTACCGTCACGGTCAATGTCGCGCCGGTCAATGACCCACCGTTTGTGGTCAAGCCGTTTGGTACGATCACCGTCCTGGAAGATTCGCCAGAGCGTGAATTCGTGCTCTCAGAATTCTTTAGCGATCCTGACATTGCCACCAACGATGACGTACTCAGCTACCGAGTCGCCAGCAACACCAACCCAGGCTTGGTCGAACCGACATTCGCCGGTGGGAAAATGTTCGTACGGCCCAAGGCGGATCAGAATGGACAAGCCACGATCGTGGTCGAAGCCATGGATCTAGCAGGTCTTAAGACGACCAATACCTTGCGATTGGTGGTCACTCCAGTCGATGACGATCCGCGGTTGGTCAGTCCACTGCCAGATCGCACCGTCTCGGAAGACTCCCTGCCGGTGGTCTTTGACCTAAGCCCGCAGCATTTCTTCGATCCCGACGTGATCAACGGCGACTTCTTGACTTTCACGGCCACCAGCAGCAACACCAACGTTGCCAACGTGACCATACAAGGCAACAAGTTGCAATTGACTCTCGTTCCGAATGCATCTGGACAGACCCTGATCAATGTCGTGGCAACCGACACTACCGGACGGTTTGTCTCTGACTCGTTTATCTTGACCGTTACCCCGGTCAATGATGCACCTGTGACTCAGCCTGATTTCTACGCGACACCGCAAGGAATCACTCTGGTCACGACCGATCCACTTGGCATCCTAACGGCGACCACTTTGGATGATGGTGTCTTGGCCAACGATCGCGACCCTGAAGGGGACGCGATGACCGCATCGATCGTTACGCAACCGACCAGGGGCACCGTGACGCTCAACGCCAACGGCACGTTCACTTACACGCCTGGACCGACGGCACTGTTTGGATCCACCGATACGTTCACCTACCGAGCGATCGATGCCTTTGGTGCTGCTAGCCCACAGACGACCGTTACGATCACCATCGGACGAGCCCCCGCCCCGGCTTATCAAAACCCAAGCCAACGCTGGGACGTCAACGCCGACGGATTCATTTCGCCCATCGATGTGCTCATCCTAGTGAATTTGCTCAATTCACGTGGATCGAGCATCCCGGTTGCTGGGCTTCCTGGACCACCAGATTATGTCGATGTCAATGGAGACAACTTCGTCACTCCGCTGGATGTTCTGGCGGTTGTCGACAAGATCAACTCCTCAAGCGGCAGCGGCGAAGGCGAGCAGATCATCGGCGTCAATGCGGCCCCGGCACTCGATTCGATGATCGTTGAAGTTGGCCGAGGGTTGACATCCTCGTCCCCAATGCCCGCTTGGGCTGCTATGATGGGAAGTGGTCGAAATACGTCTTCCCGTCTATCATCGATGCCGCTTGCCAGCATGTTTGCAAACAATTCCTGGCAAGACGACCTCGATGACTTGGCAGGGTTGCTAGGAAGCCATCCGACGGACGACGATCCGGACGATCAAAACGCCACGCTCGATCAGGCCCTCAAGGACCTCTTCGGCGGCTAACAAATCACACACAAAAAGGCAGGCGGAACTTTGGAAACTCAGTTCCGCTTGCTCGATTAACTCATCCATTACCTTCCATTTTTGTACCGTACGGTTCCAAGGTTCGTTCAAATGGGAATTGACGCATCCAGGTCGGCAAACAGCAATCGTTCCAAGCTTCAAGAACGACGCAAAGGGTTTCGCAATATCTTGTGCGAGAACCTTGAGCGCCGCGAGGTGATGGCAGGTGATATCCTCGACCTCGACTTCCGCTTGCTGTCGGTAGCACCTAACACAGGCGAGATCCTCTCGACCACAAGATCCAATACTCTCAACGAGTCACCCAGAGAGTTGATTTTCCGCTTTGCAGGTGGCGATGACGTGCGTCAATCGACCCTGCGAAATGGGATCCGTATCTCTCGATCCGGTGGAGATGGAGTCTTTGGTGCAGGTGGAGTGTCAACAGACATCCTGGTGACACCCGAGTACCTGGACTTTGCCGACGCAGCCAACAAGCGTGTTGTCGTGGCGAGATTCTCGCAACCGTTACCTGATGACCTTTACAATGTCGAAGTTTTCGGGGTAGACCTGCCTGCCCAAGGCATCAACGCTGTTCGCAATGTCGTTAACGATCCGCTGAAACCAAGGAAAAATGGCACAGACCGGGACAGCTATGTATTCAATTTGGAATTAGGTTCCAAGATTACCGCGATCGTTCCTCAGCCTATCAATCGAGCCCTTGATGGTACGCTTACCCAGGAACTCGATACGATCCGAGTCTACTTCAACGATGTGGAACTTTACGATCGCAAGATTTCCACTGGCGATCTGGCACCTAAAGCAGATCCAACGGTTGTCGATCCCAGGTTCTATAACCTTATTGCTACAGGAGATTCAGTCAGTCCTTTTGATGATAGGGTTTTCAACCCGATCAAAGTTACATTCGATCCAGCAACCAAGATGGCTTCGCTCCAATTTGCAGGTTCGATCGATTCTTTAGCTGGTAGCGGAACGTATCGTCTTCGAATTGGCTCCGATTCCCCGATCTCTTCGATCACCAACAATCAAACCGTGCCGCTGGTCACTCCAGCGACCGATCCGCAAGGCTATCTTAGCGGTGCTTATAGTATCAATTCTGGTGTCCCGATTTCCGGAAGTTTCTCGTCGGTTTTCGAACAAGAAATCCGTACTGTTGCGAACCCTCTTGAACTGGATTTCCCCGGTAGTAGCCAAGAGCCAGGCCATCGCGATATCCAGGAAGATCGATCGCTGCGAACCCCTGATGTGATCTGGGGCCCACCCAATTTTGCACCCGATGCAAGCGCGGAAATTCAAAGCATCCGATACAATTTCATGGAGAATCAAGCTTACGGCGTAGACTCTTCGGGTCGACGCCTTTTTACGTCGGTCTCCACCGAGCAAAAGCAGAGAATCCGAGAGGTATTTGAATTCTATTCGAAGTACCTTGGAGTCGATTTCCGCGAATATGCCGGTCCGATTGGATACCTGTTGTTGCAGATTCCCGAAGGTGGGGGAGGAGATCTCTTCGATAATGCTTCCTTCACACTTACCAACAACGGTATAACCGCAATTTTTGAATACGATAGCAATGGTAGTGGGTCTACCATTGCAGGAAGCAGAACGATTCCGATCACTGCAGCATCGACTCAAGCGGACGTACTCAATGCGACCATCGCCGCAATCAACAGTTATCCAAAGCTTGGGCTAATCGCCAAGGACAATGGAAACGGTGTGATCAATCTGGGACTGATCCCAAATTCGGCCATCACGATCCCTCTGATTTTGCAAGATATTCTTTTAACGTCCAGAGACACACGCGGGTTCCTGAGTGTCATTGTTGGGGACATGATCCCTATCAACAGCACCATCAGCGGCCCCGGTGATTTGCTTGGCGTTGCCGGTTCGACGACCGATCCTGATGATCCAAACACATCTTGGGACATGGTCATTCTCGATGGTTCCGAGCCATGGGACAACGCTTTTGGATTTGGAGTTTCGCAAAAACCACTTGGTGGTGAAGTCGTCCCGGATAATTTG
The DNA here is from genome assembly GCA_018969045.1 of Planctomycetota bacterium. Lineage (GTDB taxonomy): Bacteria > Planctomycetota > Planctomycetia > Pirellulales > Pirellulaceae > JBKCUI01. The sequence goes on from JAGWZB010000092.1 coordinate 9,331, forward strand.
ATCGCCCAAGCTGGCCCGTTTAGTTTCTTCACCACTGCGATGCATGAGATTGGCCACATGCTCGGGCTCGACCACACCTACGATTTGCCAGCTGGCACGATCATGGGCAGCGACAGCAACGGCGGGGTCACGAATGCTCAAGGTGGAGTCGTTGGAACTCGACTCAATTCGAGCTTCAATCCCCTCGAGCAGATCTTCCCCGGGGTTATCGATCAAATCCATGGCCAGCATGCGTTTCGGCCAGATAACCGCGATGTTGATCTCTATCAATTCGAATTGACCACTACGGGACGAGTTCGTTTGGAGACCATTGCAGAAAGACTCAACGATTCTAGCAATTTGGATACTTACCTGACGCTATTGAAACGAGATAAGACAACCGGTGCATTGTCGATCGTTTCGGTCAATAACAATTACATCAGTCAAGACTCCATGATTGATGTCCCATTGTCGGCTGGGGAATACTTCGTCGCTGTAACCGGTAAGGGGAACGAAGACAACGATCCACAAGTTTTGGACACTGGTAGTGGGGCGACCAGTCAAGGTCGTTACCAACTTCGTTTTGACTTCAAGAGTACCAATTCGACCAATATTTCGGAACAAAGCTTTACCTCGACGGCTGTTGGCTCGGCCCTCGATGGCGACGGCGATGGGATCGCTGGTGGCGATTTCAATTTCTGGTTCCGTGCAGCAGGCGCCTACGGCACTGCATCTGGATCTCCACGCACATTGATCGTCGACAAGGCGTATACGGGTTTGACCAGGACCGGTACGCTCGCAGAACCTTTCAATACCGTTTCGGCAGCCATCAGCGTTTCTCAACCAGGGGATATTATCCGTCTTGCCGGATTGGACGAAACCAATCCGCTGCCGTCTTTGACGAGCGTTCGAGCTTATGAGATCGGTAAAGGAGCCTTTGGCTCTACCCTTTCCGATGGTGACCGCTTGGAAGTCCCGCGCGGTGTGACCCTGATGATCGATGCCGGTGCGATTCTCAAACTTGGCAATGCGAGGATCATGGTTGGTAGCGACGGCGTGATCGATAGGTCTGGAGCAGCGATCCAAGTCTTAGGGACTCCGACTCTGCCTGTCTATTTCACTTCCTACACAGATCAGTCTCTAGGTATAGATACCAATCCGCTTGAGACGACTCCCAAGGCAGGCGATTGGGGTGGGGTCGAGATTCGCAATGATGTGGATCGTTCCCAAGGTAGATTTGATCGCGAGCGTGAAGGGATATTCCTCAATACGATCTCCAACGCACGCATGACCTTTGGTGGTGGTTTGGTTGGCTCAGGTGCTCAAGCGAAAGTCACCAGCCCGATCGAGTTAGGAGAAGCTCGCCCGCTGATTTTTGGTAATTCGATTACTCGCAGTGCCGACTCGGCCATCAGTGCCGATCCAAACAGTTTCGAGGAAACACTCTTTACTGAACCGAGGTATCAGAATGCAGGTGCATTCGTTCCAGATTACCGCCGTGTCGGCCCGGTGATCTACAACAATGACATCCGCAACAACACGATCAACGGGTTGTTTGTTCGAGTAGAAACACAACCGGGACAACCAACCAAATCCTTGACCAGCCATGCAAGGATCGATGACTCGGAAATCACTCTGGTCTTCGGTGAAAACCTCGTAATCGCTGGAACTCCAGGAGGTTCGGTCAATGAAATCGCTGGGCCCAATACATCGCTGATGCTTCTGACAAATGTTGCGCCTACTTCGGGCAATGGATTTGCAATCGCTTCGGCCCTTGAGTACTTGGTCACCTACATGGATCGCTATGGACAGGAAAGCTTGCCAGGCGTTGGGAAGAATGTGGTTGTTCCAGCAAATCGTTCGGTGCAATTAACCAATCTTCCAGTGGCCACAGGCGACTATGTTTCGCGACGAATTTATCGACGCGTAAACAATACAGGAGCCTACCAACTTGCCGGTGTGCTCAATCGGGACGACACCACCTACATCGATAACAACATCACTTACAATGGTGCGATTCAAACTCTCAATATGACAGAGTTGAATCGTTCTCGTCCAGATAGCACGTTGGTGGTCGATCCGGGAATCGTCGCTAAGTTGCTCGGTACTCGTATAGAAGTCAGTCACGGTGCAACGCTAATCGCCGAAGGCAGTCAGTCCAAGCCTGTGATTTTCACATCGAGGCTTGATGATCGTTATGGTGCTGGGGGTACGTTTGACACCAACAATGATGGGTCTGCTACTGCCGGTGTTGCAGGGAACTGGTCCGGTATCCTGGCTCGCCACATGAGCGAGTTGAGCATCGATAATGCTGTAGTTACTTTTGGCGGTGGCGAGTCTCGTATTCCTGGCGGATTTGCATCCTTCAATGCCATCGAAGTTCACCAAGCAACTGCGAGGATCTCCAATTCGCTCATCGAGCGAAATGCCTCAGGGAGGACCAATGTTAGCAGCACCAATCGCGATGCGAAAGGAAACAACGATGGCGCTGTGATTTTCGTTCTTTCGAGTCAGCCAGTGATCATCAACAATGTGATCCGCGATAACTCCGCCAGCGACACGGCGGCCATCAGCGTCGATCACACCAGTCTAAACGCCAAAGCCGTACGCGATTTTGGACGCTCCACAGGATTCAACCAACGCGAGACAAACCTGGGGCTCGGTAATTACGGTCCATTGGTGTTTAACAATCGCCTTGGCGGAAACGGCCTCAACGGGATGCGAGTCCGTGGCGGTACGCTGGTCAGTGAGTCGGTGTGGGATGATACCGATATCGTTCACATCCTCCAAAGCGAGATTATCGTTCCGGATTTCCATACCTACGGTGGATTGCGATTGACCAGCAAGGTCGATTCGAGTCTGGTCGTCAAGGCAAGTAACAATGCTGGGATTACCGCTGCGGGACGACCCTTGGACATCAAGGATCGCATTGGAGGTACGGTCCAAATCCTTGGATCTCAGGGATTCCCAGTGGTCATTACATCACTTTTGGATGATTCCATTGGTGCAGGGTTTGACGACGAAGGAGCATCGCTGCGAGATACCAACAACGATGGTTCTGCCAGCACCCCGCAACCGGGTAATTGGCGAAGCGTTCGATTTACACCCTTTAGCAACGACCGCAACGTCGAGATGACTTACGAAAAGGAATCCGACAAGATTGCTTCGAGCGGCAGCAATGACAATCCATTCAACGCAGAAGATATCGGCAAGCTGGCAGCAAACCTCAAGCTAGGGGATGAGAATCTAAGACTTGGTGTAACGCTCACCGGAGCGATTGCATCTCCCAAGGACATCGATGTGTATCGATTCTCGGGATTTGCGGGATCTACCGTTTGGCTTGATATCGATCAAACCTCCGGTTCACTTGACTCGATCGTAGAACTCATCGACGAGAGTGGTAAGATCATGGCTTTGAGCGATGATTCGCTTGCAGAGTCACTTGCTGATAAATCTTTAGAAAACCCAAGCTACAGCCCAGCCATCAAGGCATTCCCGATGGATCAAATCTCGACATCGATCGAGAATTCCCTCGCCGCAGGTTCGAATGTCGACTTTCAAGCCACCAACCCTCGCGATGCAGGTATGCGCGTGGTTTTACCAGGCGTGGCTGGGACTTCAAATCTATATTACATCCGTGTTCGATCCAGCAACAAACAACCGGGAATCGCTACAGATCCGTATGATACAACTTCGGGCATTACCACCGGTGCGTACAAACTCCATCTTCGTCTCCAAGAGAGGCAAGAGATTGCAGGTTCGACAGTACGATATGCCGATTTGCGATACGCAACCAATGGCATTGAGATCTTTGGCAATACCATGCACTCACCTCTGGTAGGTGAGTACGCTGAACCAATCATAGATGGCGGTAGCGCAGCATCGACCGCAATTGATGTTGGCAACGTCTTGGTCAACGACCGCGCAGGCGTTTCCATCGCAGGCAATCTCTCAACACCAGCAGATATCGATTGGTTCAACTTTTCAGTTGGTCGTGATGAAGATTCAATCCAGAAACTACCAGCCAACACGCCAAACACCCCGTTGCGAGTCGATGCCCATGGATCACTAGTATTCGACATCGATTACGCCGACGGTGTAGGCCGAGCCAATACACAGCTTTGGGTATTCCGCCGAGATGCAGGTGGCAACCTGACACTGGTTCTTACCGCCGATGATTCGAACATCCAAGACGACCAGCCAGCGATACTCAAGGGTACAGATCAATCGGATCTGACCCGTGGATCTTTGGGTAAGCGAGATGCCTATATCGGACCTATCGAGATGCCACCTGGCAACTACACCGTGGCGATTACGAACAAGTCCATCATGCACTTTGGCTTGACGCAGTTCACTCAATCCGATGTCACCCAGATTCCAGGTGCCGCGGAAATCAGACTCGAGCCGCTTGACTCCGTGGCCCGCTTGGGCGAAGACCGCTTTGAGCAACAGCCTCCTTTGACAACTGCGGATGGTGCACCCACCATTTTCGCTGGCGGACAAGTTCCCTTTACTCTTGCAGATGTCACACTGTTTGCTGCCAGGACCGAAAATCAAACTGGTAAAGTTTCCTTCCTAAATCCAATGACCGGTGTTGTGGAAGCCAACATGAGCCGCAACGGGGTTTCGGAGGATGTTTTCCAAAATGGCTATGTCACTCGTGATATCGCAGTGTCCCCTGCAGGAACTGCGATGGGCTTCCGTGTGCAAGATCCAGGTCCTATCACCGATGGGAACGCAGGACAATTTTTCGGTATCGATATCGGCGATACTGGACAAGCTATTCCAGGAATCAATAACTCCGGAAT
>JAGWZB010000537.1 GCA_018969045.1 Planctomycetota bacterium
ATCCCTGATTGGATCAAATCAGCAACCTGCTTTGTGGCAAACTCAGTCCCCACATTGAATTGCCAATCGTCCTTGTCGCTCTTGGACAACTCATCCACAAAACCTTGTGGCAACGCCGCTTTGCACAACGATGCAATCCTCTGAATGCTCGCCAAACTGATCACTGGCAACACCCCAGGGATGATCGGAATCCGAATCCCAGCCTTCTGGCATCGATCCCGAAAACGATAGAAATCCTCGTTGTTGTAAAACAACTGCGTGACAACCACATCCGCTCCACTATCCACCTTGCGCTTGAGGTTTTCTAAGTCCACCTCCGCCGAAGGTGCCTCTTGATGGACCTCAGGGTATCCAGCCACCAAAATCCCAAAGTCGGGATACTCGCTCCGAAGCATCGACACCAACTCATTCGCATATCGCAACCCGCCCTGGGTCTGCGTAAACTGACTCTCTCCCTTAGGTGGATCACCCCGCAATGCCACGATGTAATCAACCCCGATGGCTTTGGCCTCGTCCAAATACGATCGCAATTGCTCAATCGTCGAACCGACGCAAGTCAAATGCGATGCAATCTGCAACTGGTACTGCTGCTTTAACGTTCCAAGCAACCCCAGCGTTCCGCTTCGAGTCGCTCCACCGGCCCCGTAAGTGCACGTGAAGAAATCAGGACCGAAGCGTTGAAGTTCCTCAACCGCTTTGAGCAAACCCGGTAACAACTCAGCCTTCTTCGGAGGAAACAACTCGAACGATAAACCTCGAGATCCACCCTGTACCCGTGACTCGCTGAAATAATCTCCAAGCTTCATCGAGCTACCCGTCCGCCGTTGCTATTTTAGTTGAATGAGATTTAAACCGAGATCCCTCTTCCAAAGTCCCAAAGGCCTATAAGTACCCTTGGGAAGTAGGTAAGATACTTCCGATTCACTTTTTTGGGAAACCCCTCCAAACATGACCGATAAAAAACTCTCCGGCAAACGCGTTTTAGCTCTCGTAGGCGACATTTATGAAGACTTGGAACTTTGGTACCCCAAACTCCGGCTGATCGAAGAGGGGGCCGAAGTGATCGTCGCAGGCGAACAAGCCAACTCCGTTTACTCAGGGAAAAACGGCTATCCGTGCAAGTCAGACACAGCCATCGCAGACATGCGAGAACAGGATTTTGACGCAATCTTGCTCCCAGGCGGTTTCATGCCGGACCGCCTAAGACGATTGGAACCCGTAAAAAAACTAATCCAAGATTTCGCCAAATCCGGGAAGTGCGTCGCTGCGATTTGCCATGGCGGTTGGTTGGCAATCTCCGCAAATGTCTACCGAGGCGTAAAAACAACGGGATCCCTAGGCATCAAAGACGATCTGGTAAACGCCGGGGCTCTTTGGGTCGATGCTCCCGTCGTCGTCGATCGCAACTTCGTATCAAGCCGCAAACCCGACGACCTACCTTGGTTTGCCAAAGCCATGGTCGAGCTGATCGCAAATCAACCTCAGCAGTAGGGGAACCGCCTGGCTATGAACCATCCCCTACGCATGCTTCATATCGGCGATACCCACTGGGCTAGCGAACCCATTGCTCCGGGAATTGACTCTCAAGCTCGCTTGAATCAACTATGCGACTGGATCGCTTCGATCCATCAACCCATCGACGCTTTGATCCATACGGGCGATTGGGTGCACCGAGGTCAACTCGATTGCGACTCGGGGAATTCAACCCGAACCGCATGGAACCGCCTTGCCCAAATCGGAATTCCCATCCTTACTGCCGTCGGAAATCACGACAACAGATCCGTTTTGACCCAGTGCTTCCAACAAAACTTACCGGCTCACTGGACCGTTCATTACATCGACTCAAAACATCCTCGCTTGGCCTACTGGCTGACCCTCAATCCCCAAACCAGCCCCCATGAATGCATCCTGGTTCTCGACGCCAGAGACTCCAAAGACATCGACCCACGCGGTCGGTTGTGCGATGATCAAATCGTCGCCCTGGAACAACTCTTGGCGGATCCAAATCGCAACTGGACGATCTTTTTGCACTATCCTCCAATTCCACTGGAATGCGACTGGATCGATCGCACGATGCTGCTGGAAAACGGCACTCGGCTTCATGCGATCTTTGCAACTTACGCAAAACAAATCCGAGGAGTTTTCTTCGGACATACCCATCGCCCAATGTGCTGCGTTAAAGACTCCGTTCTCTATGCCAGCACCGGTTCGGCCACCATGCACTTTCCCAACATGCCTAGCGACTCTGCTGCG
>JAGWZB010000093.1 GCA_018969045.1 Planctomycetota bacterium
TTAAAAAATAAGCCGGATGTTCAGGTTTACCTAGCCCCAGAAGGACCTGCCTTTGAATCTCTGATATCGACACATCATCGCGTATCTGTTGCTCAAGCCAAGCAACAAACGCGGCCTGTCCGCCGCTTTGTATCAAGCGATCCCCATTGTAAAATCTCGCCAATTTGCCGGCCCAAACACGATCAAACTCATCGGATCTGATCCAATCGTTCACAATGCCGTCGATCGAGGTCCTGTTTTGTCGTATCGACTCTAGCTCCGTAGAAGTAGGTACACGATGAAGCAACATACCGGCTATCCGCTGGGTCGACAAAGTCTTCACGACAGAGGAATCATCGAGCATTCCCAGTTGCTTCCAGATAAGCTGGAACTGGGAGTCGATCACCGAAATGATCTGCCGATCGATCTCGTGGCCCAACTGGATTGCACGAAGCTCTTTATTCTTCTGGGAATCTTCTAAGTTCTTTGCATCGGCTTGGCCAGCCAGCATCGTTTTTGGACTGCCGCCGTTCTGGGATTGAGGCCCTTCTGGGCTCTTGGGTTGGATCGGTTCGAAAATGACCTCCGGATCGCGATTCTGCCGAGCAATGGCCGAATCTTGATGGGGTTGACGGGTTGCCTCGGCCGATGCTTCCATGGTCTGAGGCTCGACCTGCGGTGGGGTTAGGTCCAAAGCCACAGGGTCTGAGCCTTTGTCAATTCTGGCGTTGCTTTGTAGGTCATTGCCAACGGGTGAGCGATTTACGGACCACCACCCCAACAGACCAAATGCGCCTACTGAAGCGGCAATCATCGCCAGGGCCAAACGGCCTGATCTAGCGGTGCTCTTGGCTCCGGATGCACGCGATCTAGCAATGTTTTGGATCTCTCGTGAAGCTCTTTGAACGGCTTGATCTTGATCGTCTTGGCTGAACAAAGAGCTCTTGGACTGGCTGAGAATCTTGCCTAGGTCGCCTACAAATTTTGGATCAGGACCTTGAGTGCCTAACCACGCATCGAGCGATGCGTCGATAAGTGGTTCGAGCGGATCAATCCCTTGAATCGACTCTCGGTTCGATTCCTGAGTTTCGTTGGGGTCCTGTGGAGGAATTTGGCTCATCAAATCACTGGTCCGGTGTTCCTAGTTTTTCTTCCAAGCACTGTCTCAACTGGGCCTTGGCACGCTGTTGTAAGTTCTTGACTCCGTTTTCTGTGATCTGCAACTCAGAGGCGATTTGCTCGCGAGTTGCTTGATCCTCAAACCGCATCCTGAGGGACTTTTGAGCCCGAGCAGATAGCCGTTTGAAGCAATCTTTCAAGACATCGATGATCCTATCCCCGGAGGCATCAGCCCCGGCCCACCGCGTCCAGTACCTATCAAGCAACTCGGCTTGGTCGGTCAGTCCAACATTTCCAAACTTGCGTTTGTATTCGAGCAACAGATGAAATGCCACACGTCGCAAATAAGCCGCCGTGGAGTATTCGCTGTTATGCTGAAAAGGTCTTTTCAAGACCGCCATAAATGTCTCTTGAGCAAGATCGTCTGCCAAATGAATCGGACAGCCGATCGCTCGAAGATATCTCCAGACCCCTTGATAATGACCTTGGATCAGCTTATCTGGGTCCCATTGGTTCTGGGGTTGATTCAGCTCTTCGGGCACACTAAGCGAATAGTCCCTTGATGAGTTTTCCGCTGTTGGCGATCTTCATCGGTCGACCATTTCGGCTGGTGAACGTCGTCTCTAGGGAAATTCCAAGCGCGTGGCAAACCGAAGCCATCACATCCTCGGATGTGTAGGGCTCGCCCACAACCTCGGTGCCATCGTCGTTGGTAGCACCGATGGCCTGTCCTCCCTTGATCCCACCCCCTCCGACAACAACGCTCCAAGCCCTGGCCCAGTGGTCACGGCCCGCATCACCATTGATCCTAGGGGTTCGGCTAAACTCACCCATCCAAACAATGCAGGTGTCTTCAAGCAATCCGCGTTCTTGAAGGTCGGCGGTCAAAGCAGCCATGGCCTTGTCCAAAACAGGCAAACGATCATTTTCCAACGTTCGGAAGATGTTTTGGTGATTATCCCAACCACCCAAATCGACTTCTACAAACGCCACTCCAGCCTCAACCAACCGCCGAGCCAGAAGACAGCCTTGGCCAAAACCATTGGTCCCGTAGCGTTCTTTGACGTCCGTTGGCTCCTTGTCGACTTGGAATGCTTCCATCTGTTTGCTTGTCAGGAGATCGAAGGTTTTACCAAGCACTTTGCGGTGATCTTCCAGGACTCCACCTCGATTTTGACTGATGAACGAATTCTCGATCGTCTCCAGCGCGATGCGTCGCTGATTGAGTCGATCCGAATCAACGCTCATCTCGAGATTTCGGACCCGCCCATTGCTCGTAACATTGAAAGGAGCCCACGACATCCCCAAGAATCCTGGCCCTTCGCTAGCCCCGCCAACGGCTACAAAAGGAGGGATTTCCAGATCAGGTCGCTGGGAGATCAGTTCATGAGCAACCACCGCACCATAACTGGGATAGTCAACGTTCGCATCCGGGACATATCCGGTGTGCATGTAGTACCGGCCACGATTGTGGTCGGCTTCGCGCGTGCTCATCGAGCGAACGATCGCCATGTGATGCATCTGCTGTGCCATCATTGGCATGTGCTCGCTGATCTGGACATCGCCCGAAGTGCTGATGGCCTTGAACGGTCCACCATTGTCAGTCCCAGGCTTAAGGTCCCAAATGTCCATGGTCGAAGGGCCACCGCCCATCCAAAGCAAAATGCAAGACTTGCGATTTTTCTTGAGCGTATCGGCATGCACCCTAAGCGAGTGCCCTAGGGACAACGACGTCCCCCACATGGCACTTGCACCTGCCATGTGGGACATAAAATGACGTCGAGACATCCCGTTGGGAGTTGTAAATCGATTCCACATAGCGTTGTACCTTACGAAGAGAGTAGTTGCTGGATTTCTAAGCGTTTGGGTTAGTGATTGAAAATGAACTCGTTGCTGTTTAGGATCGCCCACCACATATCCTGAAGCATCCCGCCGACTTCACCCTTGCGTGCTGCTAGGATCTGGGCCGCGACGGTTAACTCCTCGGGACGGGGCTTGCGCCCAAGGCCTGCGATAAACAAGAACTGAACTTTTTCTTGCGGGGTCCCTTTACCCGTGCTGAGTTGATTCAGCCAAGTCCCGGGCTCTAAAGAGATCGCAGCCCGTATCAAATCCCCATTGAACATCATCAAGCCTTGAGGGATCGATCCGTTGAAGGTGGTGGTCTCATCCCCTTCGTCGGTCCCGAATGCGACCACGAACTGACGCATCCACTCTTCACGCCTCCGCTGCTGCTCTTCCAAATTCCCTTTCCGGTTGGCTTGTGTGGCAATTGCCAAGGAAGCGTAGAGCTGTTCGGCGGTCATCTGCCGAGTGTAAAAGTGACTGAACTTGGGCAACTCACCCATCGATGGATCATCCGACTCGTTGTCCTTGGTCATCTTCGAAGACAACTGATAAGGCTTCGAGAGGGTGATCCACACAATCAACTGCTTGAGGTCATAACTGTTCTCGCGGAAATCTTTTGCAAGCGATTCGAACAAGTCGATATTGACCACTGGGTTGTGCGGACCAAGATCATCGATAGGTTTGGTGAATCCATAACCTAAAAAGTGGGCCCACATGCGATTGACGATGGTCTTGTCTAAAAAATCGCTCTCCATCATCAAATTACCGAGCTCCGATCGCCGATTGACCTCAGATACATAACCACTCTTTCCGATGGCTGTTCCATCGACAAATACCGGATAAGCCACTTTCGCGATTCCGTTTCGAAGCGTGTAGTAAATTTCGGCTTTTTCCGGATGCGAGCCTTCGCCAGCAAAGTCCTCGTTGATCAGTTCGATATGGTCGATGTCATCGGTCCCCCGCACGAACCTACGCAGAGCCCGAGTCTGCCTAAAGAATGCGTTGAACTCCCAAAACTTCTGCTGTTTCCACTGGTTGAACGGGTGGTTGTGGCACTGGGTGCACTGCACTTGCAACCCAAGGAAAATTTTCGAAACCGCCGCGGTCGCTTGTACAGCATTCTCTTCATTGACTTTCATGGCCAAGAAGTTTGTCGCGCCGTTGAAGTTCTCCGCGCCAGGCTTGGTCGATCCAGTTGCGGTGACCAACTCATGAACCATGGTGTTGTAAGGTTTGTTGTTGGCAAAGCTATCTCGAAGATACTTTTGCATCCCTTGGCGATTGGTCAGCGATCGCTCTTCCATTCCGCCGTTTCGCCCGATGAGAATATTGGCCCAAATGGTGGACCAATGGTTCGCGTATTCCTCGGTGTACTGATCCTCATCGAGCAATCGCCTCAGCAGATTGAGTTTGCGATCCGGAGACTTGTCCTTCATGAAGACCGACATTTCGTCGAAACTGGGAATCCGACCGATCACGTCCAAGAATACTCGGCGGCACCATTTCAGGTCCTCTTCGACCGCAGAAGGTCGAATCCCCGCATCTTGCCAACTGGCCTCAATCGCTTTATCGATCTTTTCGGTTTGTGGGGGCAAAGTCACTCGTCGGGAAGCCTTGGCCGACTCCTCTTGAGCGTTGGCCTGATGAAACCCTAAAACGCCAAGGACCAGGGCAAGGAAGGTCCAAGCCCCTGCGAAAAAATAGGTTGTTTGCGTTTTCGAGGTCTGCATCATGAGATTTCCTTTTCTATTCCGCTAGATTCCTGCAAATCCGCAGGTAGCGGCTATTGCTTGGAGCGATTTCCGCTCCGAATTGTACTCAAATTCAGCCAAGAAACAGCAAAAGATTTGATGCGTGCGTTCTGGAATGCGGTGGAATCCCTGCCTATCAACGAAAAATCCCGGAGTTTGAAAACCCCGGGATTTCTTGTGGCATAGTGCCTCGCGGCACTGTGGTTTGGTGGCGATCGGGTTCTAACCGATCGCGACGCGTCGGTAGGCGACGATTTGTGCACCTTCTGCAAACGCCTTGACGGCAGCTTCGACTGTCTTGGTCTCGTCCAGAACGTAGAACTGGTTGAGCAAGCAGCGGTCTTGATCCAACAGCGTATTGTCGGCGATGAACCGATCGAGCTTTCCTGGAAGGATTTTGTCCCAAATCTTTTCCGGCTTGCCCTCGGACTTCAAAACATCCTTGATCGCGTCTTCGGCAGCTTTCATGACCTCGGGGGTCAACTGAAGTCGACTGACGTACTGAGGAACCGTTTTGAGGGTCTTACCAAGCCGAGCCAAATCTTCGTTCTCGGTTTTGATCCGATTGGCCATCGATTCGGTTTCGGCGGCGACGAATGCAGGATCGAATTCCGAATAGTGGAGAATCTTGGGCTTCATCGCTGCGATGTGCATGGCCACGCCTCGGAAGAATTCGTCCGCACCGGCCTTGCCACCGTCTTTGAAAGAAAGCAGCACGCCGATCTTGCTCCCTGCATGGATGTAGCTCGAAAGCTTATCGCCACTGAGTCGGTGCAATTCCGAAACGACGATCTTTTCACCGATCTTTCCTGTTTGTTCGACAAGTTTTTCGGCGACCGTCATTCCATCCATTTCAAGCGCGTTGAGCTGCTCGACGTTTTCCACTTGGTTTTCAAAAGCCAACTTGCCAATGCGGTTGGCCAGTTCAACGAAGCCTTCGTTTTTGGCGACGAAATCGGTTTGGCAACAGAGTGCCAAGACGACCCCTTGGGTTTTGTCGCTGCTTAGGACCGTCACGACGCAGCCTTCGGTTGTGTCGCGATCGGCAACCTTCTCAGCAACTTTTTGACCTTTCTTGCGAAGGTATTCCAAAGCTCCTTCGTAATCGCCGTTGGACTCTTGGAGCGCTTTTTTGCAGTCCATCAAACCGGCACCGGTTTGTTTACGAAGATCAGCCACAGCGTTAGCGGAAATGTTTGACATGGGTACTTTCTCCAATGAAACCAATGTTTCGAATGCGTTAGTCCAAAGCTTCTTTTTCAGCAAGAGCGGCCATCTCCGAGACAGCATCCTTGGCCGCTGCGGCTGCCGATGCCTGAGGGACGGTCTTCATCAACTCAGGGTTCTCGCTCTTACCAGCCAAGACTGCGTCAGCAAGCTGCTTGACAATCAGGTCGATCGAACGAATCCCGTCGTCGTTACCTGGGATCACCAGATCGACTTGGGATGGATCGCAATCGGTATCGATCAGAGCTACGGTCGTGACCCCCAAAGCCTTTGCTTCTCGGATCGCATTCTTCTCTTTCTTAGGATCAATAATGACAAGGCACTCTGGGATTCGGTTCAGGGTCCGGAGTCCGTTTAGGTTGCGATAGATCTTGCGATACTCGCGATTCAATGCCGATTGCATCTTCTTGGAGTAGCCGTTGATTTGATCGCTGTTCATGATCGTCTCGAGCTCTTCGAGGCGTCCCATTCGATCGCGAATCGTTCGGAAATTGGTCAAGCAACCGCCGAGCCAGCGTTCGCTCACAAAGGGCATCCCACAGCGGGTCGCTTCGCGCTGGATGACTTCAGAAGCTTGCCTCTTGGTGCCTACGAACAGGACCAACGAACCACCTTGTGCTACTTGGCTCAAGTACTTCTTGGCTCGCAACATACCGCGAAGCGTTTCGCGGATGTCGATGATGTGAATAAGATTCTTGCGCCCATAAATATAAGGCGCCATTTTGGGGTTCCACCGGCTGACTCTGTGTCCAAAGTGCGCCCCTGCCTCAATTAACTTGCCTACCAATTCGTTTGCCATCGTCGTCTCCTTGTGTGCCTGCAATCGATCCGCCACTAGGTCCACAAAGTGGATACCTGTGCAGAATCGATCCGCGAATGCATGATGCGAAATCCCGCCATGAGAGTCGCTGGCGGCAAAACCAAAAACCCACACAGGCCCACCACGACGCGGGCCTTCGGCACTCAAAAGATTATCGCAAGGTTTGTAAAATCGGTCGGCTGGGGCTGCTAGTACCCCTTACCTGCCTTCCGAAGATCGACAGAATTACAGCGATTCTGCTGGTTCCGTCAATCGTAAATCGCCTGCATCGGCTTTAAAGTGCCCCAAAATCCACAAATCCTCATGCAATCTACCCAGACCATCGTTATTGTCGGCGCCGGTTGGACCGGACGCCAAATCGCCGGTCAAATGCTCGCCCACGGGCTTTGTGTCCTGCTGTGCGATCCCCACGAACCTGCTTTGAAGTCCTCCAAGGACTGGATCCTCGAGCACCTTGAACCCATGGCCGACGAAGGATACTGGCCCAAAACGTCCCGGGAACAAATCGCTTCCCAGCTGAAACTCTCATCGATCGAAGCCTTGCTCTCGGGCGCCTCGGACTTGCAAAACGTGGAACTGGTCCTTGAGAGCGTGCCGGAACAAGCCGCCCTGAAGCGTCGGCTTCTGAAACAACTCTCCGAAGTTTTTTCCCAGGACACCATCTTGGCTTCCAATAGCTCCTATTTTGTCCCATCGACTTTCTCTAAGCATGTTCGAGCTCCAGAGCGTTATGCGCACTTTCACTTTCATGTCCCAATCTGGAAGGCGACCGTCGTGGACGTGGCAGCGGGCCCTGAGACTGCCCCCCAAACGCTCCAGCGACTCCGATCGCTTGCTCTGAGAATAGGACAGACCCCCATCGTGCAAACCGTCGAAAACAGCGGCTATATCTTCAACGCGATGCTCAAATCAGTCCTGCAATCGGCCTTGCAACTGCTGGATCGCTCGGTAGCCGATCCAGCCTGCATCGATCTTGCGTGGACCAAAGCCACAGGAATGCCCGTGGGCCCCTTTGGCATCATGGACCAAATCGGCCTGGACCTAATGCTCCAGACGATGTCCAACGCTCGATTTGTCGAAGGTGACCAAGTCTGGGAGCCGCTGATCGCACGTATCGAACCGTTGGTGGCCCAAGGCCACTTGGGGGTGAAAACAGGCCAGGGATTTTTCAAGTACCAGCAGTAACAAAGCCGCCTGTTCGGCGGCAACTCTTTGACGGCATTGACAGTGTTGACAAGATTGACTGGATTGACCGCGGACGAGATTGACCAAGTTGACGCTGTTGGAGGCGAAGGCCAATGAGCAAATCGCCAATGAGGTCATCCAACCAATGAGGTCAACCTCGTCAACAATGTCCGCTGTCAATACCGTCAATGCCGTCAAAAACCTCGCGTCCGCCGTCGCCGGACGTCCTAGCTTCGAGTACTTCGGCTTTGGTTTTCGTGTCGCAAGTCTTTCTTCATCCGCCCCCCTGCAGTGCCTGAGCCGAGCATGATGGTGACAGGGACGCTATTTGGTTTAGGGGGGGCTAGCCGCGTCGATGAGCCCGCAGCCTACCACGCGGATAATGTGCTCTACCTTTCGCCAGAACCCATCCTCGATAATGCATAAATGGATTTGGAAGAGATTCATAGATTTAAAACACAAAGTCACAAAGGACACAGAGAGAATGGAAGGGGTCTCCACGGCTCTGTGCTCTCTGTGACTCTGTGTTTCAAAAAGATTTCGATCTGACGCTCAAGATCTACCATGACTGATCCATCCCTGATCCCCGCTGATTACGCTCAGCTCCTTTAAATATTTACCAAAACGATGATTTATAAGGCGGTTCTCAGGTCTAGCGCGATGCCGTTCCAGATCTTGCCGTACGAGGTGTGCTGCTGGCTGAATCCCATTTACCCAGAGCACTGAGCACTGGACACTGGGCACTGGGAAACAAGATTCTTTACGATTTGCGAATAAAGTCGGCCGCATAGCTGCGAACATGTCGGCCATTGAGAACATGAAAGATCCTCAATTGCTGCAAGACACTGTCGCTAAAGTGCGACAGCGGAACATGAACCAGTTTGCGAGAATAGCGTTTGGCGATCTTTTTCAGCGCGATCCCAGGAGGCGTTGGACTCAGCAGCGCCACATGCCGGGACTCCGAGTGCATGCACGCGGCGGCCACGAGGCGCTGTTCCAAAGTGTCGGTAAAATCCAACCTGGAGTCTTGCCAGATGTCCTCGATGGGCCGGGGTGGATAGATGAACATCGAACCGCCATAAGTCGACATGCCAATTCCCGGTCCAATCATCTGTTTTTGAAACGGTGTCGCAAAGAACGCCAGCGTCGACTCCTCGGGATGTTCTGAGAACCAAGTCGCACGCCAGGAGTACTCACGCGGATCGGGCTGGGGATCGAAAATCATCACCGTTACATTGACCGGTCCAATCGATGGAGGATTGACTTTCACGTAAAGCGATCCATCGTACCAGTGCCTCAAGGTCTCGCGCAAATCCAGTCCATCCATGATGCTGGTGGTGAATTTCTCAACCCTAGCCAAATCGGCACCTAGAATCTGTCTGGCTCGCTGAGCCACCCGATTGCGGAAACTCTCGATTTGCGTGTCATCCTCTGGCCACGAACATTGCATATAAGGATTCCAACGACTCTTCCATCGCCGCTGATCCTTTTTCTCCACCGGACGCCTTAACTCCAACGAATGCCACTGGAGCGGAGGCCCCGGCAATCGCGAAACCAATTTGGCCTGTCCCCAAGTAGGTAACTCCCCTACCCCGATCCCAAGTCGCATCGTTGGTAATCCATCGCCCTCGCTGTGGCTTGAACCACCCATGAGCGGATCATCAAAAGGATATTCCGTGGCCGCATTGACCAAATGCGTCGTGTAAGCATCCCCCATCATCTGCTGAGCGGATTTGGCCAATGTATAAAAACTGGGGGTCATCCGTCGATCCAGCAATGTTTGATTCCGCACGTACTTAAGGCATTGCGAAATCAACAATGGAGGAATCTGTCGGGCTCGGTTACCCAGTTCCTGACGATAACTGCTCCGCGCAGCTACAAATAGTTCTTTGAGCCCCTCGGCAACAATCTGATCGTCTTCTTGAAATTCCTGGCGAGCCCTCTCGACTAAGCCAGTGATAAACGGCAACTCACCCAGCAAAAACAAATAACTGCGAGGATCGACACCATAAAGCTCGGGGGCATAAAAAGACTCCTCGGACTGCTCAAGCGTCTCCTGGGATCTATCGGCTGGAGTTTCCAACTTCTTGCAGATGGCCTCTCGAAGCCACGGCCAAGCCTCCAGTGGGCACAGGGCCGTGATCCATCGATACTTGGTCCGCATCGCAATGAGCCGGCTTGCCATGGCATCGATGCGCTGGACCAGTTGACCAGAACCCAACCCCGAACTGGGCGGAGGTATCGCAGGTAGCATCGCCGAGCAGAAACGCTCAAGCGTCGTATGTCGAATCGCATAGCAATCGGCAAACACCGGTGCATGGTTCTGGATTTCGTCCCCCTCAGAATCGATCCACTCGATCGCTTTGCGCTCCCCCAATGCAAGTCGAATCGCCGCGATGACGCCTTGGCATGGATCGATCGGAACATAAGTCCCACGGCGAGCCATCGACTCGGAGTCCTCCTCAGGTGCGCTCAAACGCACCACCGCCGACAATCCAGGCAACCGGTCAACACCCCGCAACACCTCTTGCTCAAAGGACTCCGGAAGCGGAACTGCCAACGCATCAAAAGGGCGACTGAGCAACTCCTGCCGCAATGCGATCGCATAAGCAGCACTGCCGTGGACGACGGGAATCAACGTCAACCAAGAGCCTACTGAAAAGACACTCATGAAATCCTAATCCGTTTTGCTTGGAACTTTCCGAAGTCGCAAGTTGAGAAATAGACACTTGGTTTGAGACCGATTCGACTGAAGGATTCTCCGGGTTGGCTCCGGGGGTTTCAAGCCAAAAAGGATCCAAAGAGGCCAACTTGCACCAGAGTTACTTGCAAGTCCAAGGAAAAACACCTTAGCGAAGCAAAATCCAAAAGCGATAAAAAGCAAAAACACAGTGTCGGTCCATTTTGGCATCGAGATTGCTAAGTAATCCTGGTTGCTTTGATCCTTCACCCAACCTGTTTTGGATTCTGTGAAATCGGTTCGAAGGCTGTGGAACCGATTGGAGATGTTGCGACTCTAATCGGTACCACGCGTTATTCTCCGGTTGGCTCGTTCGGTTGTGTGTGAGGAGCCTACTGGGGAAGAGGCTGCCGAGGAGGGGACCTTTTGTCTCCTCCTCGGTTTTTTTATAGACCAACGGTTTAAATTCCCATGTCGGCCAGGCGTTCGGCGATCATGGCCAAGTTCTTGGTCCACTCTGGATGCTCCGCTTCTAATTGCTCGATCCAACCCTGCAGGCGATCGGCAAGTCCGCTTTCTTGAGGTTGGCCTCGATGCAAGAGTTCCTCGATCTGGTCAGCAAGTTTTGAGAGCGATTCAAGCGTTTGCGCATCGAGCGATTGAGGATTGGCAAGCGAAGCTCTTAGCTGCGTTAAGGCTTGGTTCAACGATTCGTTCATTGCAATTTCCTAGTCTTGAAGATTCGATCCAATAGGTTCTCTAAAAACTAAACAAGTATTTCGCGAACGACACGTCCTGCCACGTCTGTCAACCGATAGTCGCGCCCTGAATGCCGGTAGGTCAAGCGCTCATGGTCCAAACCAACGCAATGCAACATGGTCGCATGCAAATCATGCGTATGAACCGGGCCTTGTACAGGTTCAATCCCGTATTGGTCGGACTTTCCATGAACCATCCCTCCACGAATACCGCCGCCGGCCATCCATGACGAGAACACCAAATTGTGATGCTCGCGACCCGGATGGTCCGCCGTTTGATGGAAAGGAGTTCTACCAAATTCCGTTGTCCAGACGACCAACGTACGATCGAGCATACCCCGATCTTTCAAATCGCCAAGCAGGCCACAAATGGGCCGATCGACCATTTTTGCAAGTCGCTCATGATCTTGCATATTTCCATGCGAATCCCAATTCTCCGAGCTGCTCGATCCGGTATCGATCAACTCGATGAATCGCACACCCCGCTCAGCCAAACGCCTTGCCACCAAACACTGCCAACCAAAACCCATGGTTTGCCCGGGTTCCAAGCCGTACCTTTGAAGTGTCGCTTGGGTTTCGCTCGATAAGTCAAACGCTTCGGGAGCCTGAGCCTGCATTCCAAATGCGGTTTGAAAGCTGCGCATCCGGGCCTCTAACATCGAATCCACAGGGCTCGCTGCAACCGACCTTGCATTGAACTTATCGAGCAACTCCAGTTCCAAGCTCTGCTGGGATACTGTGCCCACCAGGGGTCTGAGGTGCTCTAGCGGCTTGTCTCCTGGAATCACATGCGTTCCCTGGTGACAACCCGGCAAGAAATCGCTTCCCCAGGTCTGAGCTCCCGCATAAGGTGGATTGGGTGCCAAAACCACAAACGAGGGCAAGTTCTCGTTGACGGTACCCAGGCCATAACTGACCCAAGCCCCATGGCTGGGGCGCGCAAACTGAGCCGATCCAGTATGGGCGGCAAGCGTCCCTTTGTCGTGGCCATCGCTATCGCAATGCATGGCATTAAGCACGCACAGATCATCAACACACGTTGCTAAATGGGGAAACAAATCGCTCACCCAAGTCCCACACTGCCCATGCTGCGCAAAATTCCATCGGGGCTTGATCAAGTAACGCTCAAACTCACCAGGCTTGTTCAACCACCTCGATGCAGTCACCTTCTTCCCGTGATCGGCAGCAAGCTTGGGTTTGTAATCCCAAGTATCCACGTGGGAAACACCACCTGTCGAATAGATAAATAGGATCCTATCAGCACTTGCAGCATGATGGCCAGACCGAGCCGAAAGGGGACTCGTTGGCTCTTGGGCAAAAGCCAACGCTCGATCCTCTTTGGACAATAGCCCAGCCATGGCGACCCCAAAGAGCCCCCTGGAACTACCAGCAAGCCAGTCTCGACGAGTTTGACTTGAACCTAATATTCGCTGCATCAGAAAATCTCTAATCGATGTACAAAAAGGAATTGCTGGTCATCAACACTCGACTTAACGCCCCCCAAGACTGCCACTGGACTTGATCGGCTAAGGTTCCCGGAGACTCACTTGCAAGCCTCTGCGAGTAAACTCGAATGAACTCTAAACACTCCTGCTGCTCCTGATCGCTCGGTGGACGACTCAGTACGATCTGGAACAAATCGCTCAATCGCTCCTGGGTGTCTTGAGTCGATGCGATCAATTTCCGTGCCAACGACTCGCTGGCTTGGTGGACCATCGGCGAGTTCATCAAATACAACGTCTGGGTCGGTGTCGTCGTGGGCTTGCGCTGATCGATGCTCAAATTCGGATCCGCTCCGTCGAATAGACTTAAATAAGGATGCTTGCGGTTCCGCTGCTGCATCAAGTAAACGCTTCGGTGCTTGGATTCATAAACAGCATGAAACGGATTGTGGATTGTAAAGGCCCACGTTGGAGTCGGTGGGAAAGGATGCGAATGGGGAATCCCAGGATCTAGCAGACCGCTGAGGCTGAGCATCGAATCGCGTATCGTCTCGGCATCCATCGGTCGCTTGGTGTACCTCCACAGGAATTGATTCTCAGGATCTTTCTCGACCCCCTGTTGCACCCTAATCTTGTCCTGCGAATCTTGCGACTGACTCGATAGACGATAAGTCCTCGACAAAACCATCCAACGGTGCATCTGACGCACATCCCAACCAGACTCGATGAAGGCTTTCGCTAAATAGTCCAAGAGCTCTGGATGCGAAGGCCCCTGGCCACGCATTCCAAAATCGCTGGTCGTCGGGACCAATCCTCGCCCAAAGTGCCAGTGCCAAAGGCGATTGACAAATACCCTCGCTGCAAGTGGACTCTTGGGGTCAGTCAACCACTGGGCCAATTCCCTTCGACCGCTCTCGGTCGATTCTGCAGGAACGTGCCGACCACCTAAGATCGACAAGTAACGACGGGGTACTTGATCCGCAGTCTTGCTAGGCTCGCCCCTAAGCTGGATCGCAGCATCGACAGGTTTGGCTTCACTGACCCCATAAGCCACTGGATAAAGAACCTCTGAAGCGATCTGCGCACGCTGCACCTGAAGGTCTTGGATCTGTTTGTCATAGCTGGCCATCAGATCCTGACTACCCTCCTTGGCAAGCCGTCGCATCGACTCAGAACCAAACGGCGCAAAGGGCTCAGAATCCAGACCAAGGTTGTCTAAATCCCTCGCGATAACGCCCGTGTTCACATGCCCAAACCCATCGCAAATGAACGTGTCAGCAACTCG
>JAGWZB010000094.1 GCA_018969045.1 Planctomycetota bacterium
CGACCACGAATCACCAACTCGTTACGTACCCGCTCGACTCCCGGCTCAAATCCTAAAATCGTCTCAATCAACTCCGATTCTCGTTTGCTCATTACTTCCCCCTGCACGACGACCTCACCGGCCTCAGACCGAATGGAAACCACGGAATTGGTCCGCTCCCGGACCCGCTCTTGCAACTGCTCGAATCGTCGCGGATTGGCGATCCATTCGGACTCCTGGTCCTCGACCAACGAATTCAAATCCAACTTCGGATAATACATCCCGGACTTACTAAGCGGAGGCAATGGCCGGTTCGTTCGCAACGATCCTGTCTCTACCCGAACGTTATTTGCAGCTACCGGTGCTGTCCCAACCCCAACGGCTTGGGTAGCACCCACGAAGCCCTTAAGCTCCGTGCGATTGCTCCCTACAAAATCCCCCTTTTGCCGATTGCCTCTAATAAAACGACTGTCCTGGCGAGCCAGCCCACCGGGATTGTTCGCTCCACCAGCATTCTGAGCTGCCGCAGGATTGGGCTGCGGAAACCCTCCAGCCCCGCCCGTCGGTGTGCGAAAGCTCGAAGGTCGATTGCCCAATCGACCTCCCGGTGTCGACTGCTGAATTCCCCCCGGCGCTGACCCAACGTTGCGATTCCCAATCAACTGAGCCTGCGAATATTCCAGTTGACTCAAACCTGCCAAAATCCCCAAAGCACTACATGTCAGCCGCTTTCGAATCATCATTTTTTCGGTCCTTCTTGATCGATCGCTATTTCTGCACGGTCGGCCTGAGGGGCAACTACTTGCCCTACCGACTGACCTAAACGTATCCAATACTCGCTCTCGGATAACCGTACCAACACACGATCCGGTTGGATCTGAGCCACAAAGACATCGTGCAAGTGATTCGGTATGCTTTGCCCCTCGGGCACCTTCTCGATCCGCCCTCGCCCATCGGTCGCAAACCAAGCCTGTGTGACTCCCTCGCGATTGACCGTGATCGCCTTAAGTTCCAGTGTCTGCAAGGCTCGAGCAAACCCCTTGGCAAATGGATTCCGCTCCACCAGTGTCGTCGCCGGCTTAAGCTCCTCGATAGCCTCGGCGGTCAATTGCCAGTCGCTAAGCTCCTTGTCATGGATCGCCTTATCCAAACACAATACCTGAATGCTCAAATTGACATCCAACCGACCATCGTTTCCAATCGGATTCAAACTCACCGAACGAATCTTTTGCAAATGACTTGCCCTACGAAATGCATCTAAAAATGCACTCAGCTTGGCCAAGGTTGTTTGACCTCTCAACGAATAATCGATCCGATATCCAACCCGCTCCCTCTTGCCTCGCTTGGTCCGCGACTTGATCTCAATGGGTACTGGCTGCGAAGCGTCGACGCTAGCCGATGTCAACTGATGCCTCTCGACCAACTCAAGCAACCACTGCTGATACAAAGATCTTGCTAGCGTGGGATCCGAAGGCAACGCGCGATGCACGTACTCCTCCAAACGCTTGCCCGCCTTCTGCGATGCAAACTGCAACTGCTTGCTCTCGTCGATCTCTTTAACAAGCCGATCGATGTCGGTCTCCAAGACCACCCGAGGCTGCTCTATCCAGCCTTGATAAGCTCGATCCACTCCATAAATTCCAAATACCGCTACGCAAGCTATCAAAAGCCACTTGGTCGTCGAAGTCATTCCTAAAGCCCCCCCGCGTCCGATGGCTTGTCCGTCAGCGACTCTGTTTCTTCCCCTAACTTTTTTGCCTCACCTGCGTTCTTGGCCTCTATTTTTGCCCCCAATTTTTTTGACTCATCTGCCTTGCTAGCTTCTGTCTCTGCCTCAAATTTTTTTGCCCCTAATTTTTTTGCCCTAACCGCGTTGCCCTCTCCCGATTCCGGTTCTTTATCCCGCCGGTCGCTTGGACTAGAACTCGAAGCCGTAAAACGCTTCAAACCCGGCGATTGGATCGGGAACTCGATGTGCGATTCAAACTGCCAAGGATACTCCTGCGAGTCCGCATTTTGCGTGATCTGCTTGCTGACAATCGTGTACTTGGCCCCACGGATGCGATTCTCTAACTCAGAAATAATCTCCTGCGACTTGACCTGCATCGACAAATCCAACGCCCCGTTCCCCTTGGCATTGATCGTCGCAGTGAGCCTCCTTACCGTCGCATCCTGACCATCGGGCAACCTCGAAGCCAAATCGCTCAGCTCTGCCACCCAGTCGACTTGATCGGCAAGCCAACTCTCGACCAGTGCCACCTGATCGGATTTCTCCTGATACTTCGACGTCACCTTGACGGTGTCTTTCAAGGTGCCCTGAAGCGACAGAGCCTCATCCTGCAAGTCCCAAACATCGCTCATCAGAAAGTAACCACCCGCAAGCATCGCGGCTGTCCCGAGCCCACCCAAGACCCCATAGCGAATCCATGGGTTGGGTGGCGAAGGTGCCCGCTTGGGGGCAAGCAAATTCACCGACAAATTCTGCTTCTGCTGCAACTCCCAAGCTGCCCCGACGTTGGCCGCAGATTTCGTCGGTACCGAACCTAAAACCGAACGCAATTCCGGGGACAAAAAAGGGTCTTGCGCACCAGTCCAACCCTCCAGCGGATCGAGCAATCGGACCTTGCCAGGCTCCTGCTCCTGGACCGCCTGAAAAACCTGTCTTGCGAAATCTCCTGTTTCGTAAACAATCCAAGTGGTCGGTAAATCACTCAGTGTTTCCGGTAAAAGCGTCAAACACCGATTCGCTTCGGTATCGATCTGCTCGGCTACCCGCTCCGGATCCTCCTCCGAGTACCGGATCGAACGCAACATCAATGGCTCACTCCCTCGGCATATCGCCACCTCGGCTTCACCCGTTAGCAAATGGATCGAGATCGTGACCGATTGATCCGATAACCCGTATTGCTTAAGCAGACTCAGCGGTGCTAAATGCCTCGAACCAATCGCCGCCAATTTGAATCCGGACTCGATGCACTGACTCTGCAAACTCTCCAAATACCGCGGATTCAACGCAAAAGCAAAAACCTGCTTAACGCTCTGGGGCACAGGAACTTGCTTGTCATCAATGACGTAAAAATCGATCGAAGGTGGTTCGGGGGACTCACCTTGTTGCTGCTCAACCTCGGCGGCAACCAATGTCGGCAACTCGTCAAGATCAGCCGGTGGCAAACTCAACGTCAACAAATCCAACTCCGGCCGCGAAAGCAACACCACCAAGCGACTGGCCTGAATCCCCTGCTCTAGAAAGTGGCCGGCCAAAGCCACCAGCGGCATCAGACGCTTGCTCTCTTGGTCTACTCCTCCTGCATCCTGCTCAGATCCCCCCCCCGCAATCAGCGATACCACTCCGTATTCGCCATCCTTAAGCACTCGACCAGAACCCGTGCTGATCAAGTAAAACAAATTGTCCCGGTCCCAATGCACCAATGCCAAGCGACCGGTCAGGGAACCAGCCGACTGCTTGTTGGGTAAAAATGAAAACCGATCAAGTATCTTCATGGAACGCTTTGCATAAGTGACTCGGTCGAAAACCCGCGATCCCACGGGTGCCATACCCTCAAATCCCGTACCTGTGCCGGTATCTGCCTTGCATCTATCAATACCGTTGATCGAAACACCGGACTGCGCTCGTCGCGGAATCCTACCGATTGTAACGAAAAAACGTCACTTCGGGTCGTTATATACGGCTCAAGCTCCGCGAGCTTCACCCAATCGACGATCCCCTTGTCGACCAACCAACCGATCGAAGTGATCTTGTCCTGCCGGTCTGAACCTTCGCCTAATCCCCCCGACACTCCCTCCTGACGTGCTTGCACAACCCTCTGCGCAATCTCCGGAGTAATCCCCGGAACCGCCGAAAGCACCGTAGCCGAAGCTGTCGCGATGTCGATGCGACCCTCGATCACCGCCTGGTCAAGCGTCGTGGTTTCTAAGAGTAGTATTGCTAAGCGAATTTTCGTGTCTTGGGTACCTCCCCCCCAAGGGCTCGATAAGCTCTGTCGACTAGGCCGCTGAGCCGTCGCAGCTTTCGGATCGCTACTGCTAACGCTCGAACCCGTAGCTGCAGTCTCAATACTCAGTGTCGCTCCCACCAACTCCACGGGACTCTTCAAGACATACTTGCTGGCGACCTGCCAATTCGGTACCCATGGACCATTAGGAACACTCCCAGCTCCCCCAGGATTTGCGCTCTGTTGACCCGAAGGTCCAGACATCCCAGATACCCCTCGACGTACCGATGACCTCCCCCCGCTTGCTCCTGCCACAGAGGATCCGCCCGGTGTGGCTCCCGGTGTGGATCCCTGTAGAAGTCTATCCTGAGCCGGTCCATACTGCCGCATCGCGATGACAAAGTCCGCTTCGCTGGAACTCATGATCTCACTGAGCTCCCGATGCAATCGTCGCAGATCCGGTTGATTCAACCAGATCCGCCGCTTACCCCCAGGTCGCTCGTTTCGCTCCCCCTGCACCCATGTCAAGTAACGATTCCAAGCTCCAGGGCCCTGGCCCTCAAGCCCATCGCCACTCCCCTGCCCCATCGCAATCGAATTGACCTTGGACAATTCCCTAGCCATCGGACTTTGCATCGGCTCGCCCGATAAAGGGTCCGACAAAAGCCGCTCCATGAGCGTCTCCTCCCAAGCATCAAGCCGATAGTTCTGATCAAGGTCTCCACCAAGCCAACGCAGCTTGAATCGCTCAAGCGATCTCGTCCGCTGCTGACGCTGCAAATTCGATTGCATCCCGCCTCCCATGGCCGTCTGCATGGCATCCTGCGCCGATGTACTGGCAGTCCGTACCCCCAAAGTCGCTAGCCAACCATCGACCGTCTCCTCGTCGGCCTCCGGCAGCGTCAAGAGCACTGCCCTTGCCAATCCTGGCCGCATCTGATTCCACTTAAGCAACGTCGGTATGTGCAGCTTGGAACTCTCGCTCTCAAGCCCCCATTTCCAAGAGACTGCTCCCGCTCCTAACGATCCCAAATTCGACGTGGGACCTGCCTGCGACACCGTTGCGGGGACTCCCGGAACCCCCTCTGTGTCGCTGATCTCGACCTGGCTCAAGATCGCAAACCGCCACTGACTATCCTCCTGAGTTTCCGTCAGCGTCCGCTCGATGAGATTCTTTTGCTCAATGGCCCGACGAAAACTATTTTGCGAAACATCGCTTTGCAAGAGTGACTGCCGAAGCGCCAGCGGTTGCTCCAGCAAACTTGCAACGTACTCGATCCCGCTCTGAGCACTCAACCTGGCCTGAACTTGCTCCTCCTGCAACCGCGTCAATCGGTACTCGTTCTCCATTTCAAACGAGTACCGATAAGCCGCAAGCGAAACGAACATGACCAGAACCATCACCACCAGCAACGCCATCCCTCGCCGCCGATTTCTCTGAAAGTTCCTTGACCTGCACTCGATCGTGCTTGCACCCCCATCGCCAGACCTATGCTTCATCTTGGCACCCCCGCTCTGCCGGCAGGTATGCCCACCGGATCCGTTCCCAGCGTCGGAACCCCATCGCGTCGCCCGGTCTCCACAATGATGACATACTCGGATTCGGAACTTTCGACCAGCCGATCGCCCAAACCTCCGGTCTGACGAAGACTCTCCATCGAATTGGCTTGAGCCTCAAACAGAGGGTTCTCTAACTCCATGCTATCATCTGCCGCACTATCTAACTCACTATCGTCAGGCGGTGGTGGCGGTTTCTTAAACTCCGACACCGGCGGAAAATCAAACGTGATGGCAATCGCTCTGGGCAATCCCCCCTGCACTCCACTGCTCCAATCATCAAGCCACTGGGATCCATCAAAGTACTGAAACTTGGGATTGATCACCCCATACAGCCGCGTCTCCTTCAAGGGCGGAATCCACTCGGTCTCCTCAGCCGCCATCGCTTCCAATGATCCTGCTTGAGACCCAGTTGCAGCCGATCCCTTCCGCTGCGCCTTGGGCGTCTGGACCCCGCCCAAAGGCTGATTGGTTGACCGAAATTGATCGAAATAAGCCTCCGGAATCCACTCCCTGCGAACAATCTCGTACTGCAGAGTCTCCGGATCCTGGATCTCGGCCAGCACCGTCTCTTGGTCATAGATCGGCTCAAGTCGATACTCGACATCGATCTTGTCCCCACTCCACATCGACTCCTTCCACTGCAAAGTCGCCAGCTCCTCTGGTGTCGCAGCCAAAGACTCTAAAGTCACCTCGTTGGACTCGCCATACCCAGCCATGCTTTCCATGCGGTCATCCCCCAACCGCTGCAAGAACAACACCGGATCAAGCGACGGCAGGATCGTTGCTGTAAAGCCAGTAATGTCTCCTTCGAAATTCATCGGAGTTGACCCTGTGTCGTTGGGGTTGGATCCAAACGCTCCCCCCCTAGCCAAATGATCAAGATCTTCACTCAACCACGATCGAGTCAATCGCAGCACCCGTATCCGTTGCGATAACTTCCAACTCCGCTCCTGCGACCGCTGAAGCGAATCCATCATCCCCCATCCGACCAACATCAATACCGACAAAAGTCCCAGGGCAATCATTAGCTCCATTACCGAAAACCCTCGGCAATGCTCTCTACTCGTGTTCTTTTGCTGGACGCTCATCGCCTTGGATTCCCCACGCTGGGTAACGATGGCATCCCCTGATCGTTGGTGACCGGTGCGCGTCGGACCAATCGCGTCAGTTGAATCAGTGGCTTGGGACCCGCTTTGACTCCAACTCCTCCGGCCATGGACGCTGAAGGCATGTTGGCTGCCCCCCCTTCGGATTCGTACACCTCGACTTGCACAGAAACCAACTCGCTAGGCTGCGGATTGGATCCAAAAGACCCAGCATCGCTTTCTCCAAACCCTGAAGAAGCACTCTCGGAGGGTTGGCCAAAAGATCCGTTGCTAGCAGTCGGATCCTGCAATTCAAACGGCTCGACAGTCACTCGATATCCACGCGGCTGACTGCCAGCCAACACCCCTGTGTAGCTCTCGATCGACTCTCCGCTGTGGATCCTCAAAATGGACTCATCGAGAATCGATTGGGCTTGGACCAACGCCCCAATCCGCGTCTCAGCCTTGCTCCCGAACCTAGTCCCTAACGAGATCAAGGACAACAGGACCATCGCACTTGCTGCCAAGACAGCCGTGGCAATCATCACCTCGAGCAACGAAAACCCGCGTCGAGATGACGGGCAAATCATCGAACGATCTCCAATTCGCCAGTCGCTGCAGTGAAGGATACCGTCACGGTCTGACGCGCTTTCTTGTCGAGCAACGTAATTTCCGCGTCACGACCTCGCCCCTGGGCCGTCATCGGCAAACACCACTTCTCATGGCTGCCAACCACTGGATCGGAACCATCCAAACTCACTTCCGCGCCCATGTCGCCCAAAGCGCTCGAACCATGGTTCTCCTTGTTGCTGCTCGCATCTGCAAACGCAGATTCAGCTCCGTATGGATCCTGGCCCTGTTCTCCCGAATCTTCGTCCATCCACTGAACAGAACTTACGATGATATTCTCAGGCAACTTCCAAACCTTTGGTGTCACCGCATGGGTCGCATGGCTAGCTTCGGATTGCAATCCAGTCGATCCACTGTTAAGTCGAGCCGTCGAAGTCTCCTTGGTAAAACCGCTGGATGAGGGTCGAGATTCATTGCCCTGGGATCCAAGGCCTTCGGACGACTCGTCGAGCTGACCATTGATCAGCGCATCGATCCCGCCAGAACGCAGTTGGCTATTGCCTTCGGTGATCTGCAAGAATACCGGCTCACCGCTCATCATCGCTTGGTATCGACCATCTTCGATCGCCTCTCGCAACTTTTGAGTCGCTTCGCTGAGCTCCGCCTTGCGCATCGGACGAGCGATGCTCGGCCACGCGATCGCGGTGATCCCAGCTATCAGCACCACAACGATCATCAACTCCAACAGGGAAAACCCCTTGGACTTCATGGATCGTCGCGTCGAATTCATCGGCTTTTTCATAACGGTTGTCTTGTTGGTTCGTGATCCTGGATCGGCTGGACTGCCGATTACTTCTTGTCCGAGTCGTCCGATGCGGCTTGGTTGCTCACGTCGTCGGAGGTTCCCGGTTGGCGGTCAGGCCCCGCAGAAAAAATTCTCGGGAAGCTGTCCGTGGACTTCGAGTCGCTGTCGCTGGCTTCGAACTCGTACTGGAAATCGCCCCCCCAAGGATCCTTCGGCAGTTTGCCTCCCTCGATATAAGGCCCATCCCAATTTTTTGCCAATCCTTCGTCCTCCGGAGCAGAAACCAGTGCATTGAGCCCTTCTTCGGTCAACGGAAAACTCTTCATGTCCACTGCATACATCTTAAGGGCCGAGGCAAGGTTCCCGATCTGAGCCTGCGCCGTGCGGATGTCGGCCTTCTTCTGAGTCCCCAGCAATCTCGGTCCGACAATCGCAATGAGCCCTACGAGAATGATCAGCACGATCATTAGCTCCAAAAGGGTCAAGCCTCTTCTTGATCGCATGGTTGCTTTCTTGTTCATCTTCAATTTCCTTTCAAATTCCGTTGGTGTTTCGTGTTCGGTATGTTGATTTGTTCGCAACAGTCAATGTCGCTTGGGTTGCTATCCGATCGAGGAGTTTAAGTCGAAAACTGGGAGCAAGACGCCGACGATCACGAACATGACCATCCCGCCGATGAAAATGAGCATCATCGGCTCGATCATCCGCACCATCACTTCGAGCTTCCTCTCGATCCTGCCGTCGATCCGATCGGCGATCTTCACAAGCACTTCGTCAAGGGTGTTGGACTCCTCGGCGATCCGGATCATGGCCATGACCTGAGGTGGAATCAATCCACTTGCGGCCAAAGGCTTCGAGAGTGTGTCGCCCGCCGTGACATTGTCGGCCGACTTTAGCATCGCTTCGGCCAACAGCACGTTCCCAGTCGACTCGCTGCTAATCCTCAGCGAACGCAGGAGCGGTACTCCGTTTTTTAGCATGGTTCCGAGCACTCGACACGCTCTGGAGACCGCAGCATCATGAAAGATATCTCCAACGATAGGTGTCTTAAGCTTGATCTTGTCGATCATTCGGCGTCCCGACTGGGTCTTGATCCAGCGCAGAATCCCAAACACGATACCACCGACGGCCAAGATCACGATCAGGCCATAGTTCATGAGGACTTTGCTGGCCCCCAAAAGCACGATGGTGATCGCCGGCAATCCAGTACCGTTTTGCTCGAGTCGATCAAAGAACGGTTGGAACTTGGGGACCAAGAACACAACCATCGCTGCGACGATGATCGTACCTACAATTCCCAGGATCATCGGATAAGTCAGTGCACCGATGATCTTGCTACGCATCTCGTCCTGCTTGCGGAGAAAATGCGAAGTTCGTTGCAAGGACTCTTCCAAGAAAGCGCCTTCTTGGCCGGCTCGAATCATGCTCAGTGTCAATTCAGAAAAGATCGTCGGATGCTTGCTCATCGCCGCATCGAGCGTGTCCCCTTGGCTGACCGCATCATGGATGGCCATGCAAGTCGCTTGAAGCTTCGGATTCTCAGTCGCTTCGCCAAGGATCTTCAGTGACTCGAGCATCGGAACGCCGTTGGTCAGCAAGTCGGCCAATTGGGCGCAAAAGTCAGCGACCTGCTCTTTCTTGACACGAACCGGAAGCTGAATCGAAAACGATTTGTTTGCTGGAGCCGCATCCTGAACGCTCATCGGGAACATCGACTGGGCGCGCAGTTTCTGCATCGCCTCGGCCCGCGAAGCGGCCGCAATCATCCCAGAGAGTTTCTCTCCAGTGCTCGATTTTGCGGTGTAAGCGAATTCGGCCATGAGGGAATGCAGTGGAATCGTTCGTGGAAAGGGATTTGCAGTTTCGTGGGAATGGATTCGTTGGGTTTAGTCGGCTTTGGTCACCCGAAGCACTTCGTCGATCGTTGTGATTCCTGCCAGCACTTTATTCCAGCCATCCATCCGGAGCGTCTCCATCCCATTGCGTATGGCCGCTTGTTTGATGACATCCGACGTTCCAGCTTGGGTCATCAAATGGCGAATCTCATCGTTGGTGACCAACAACTCGTAGATCCCCAAACGGCCTCGATAACCTGTGCGACGGCAGTTCTCGCAACCGACGCTTCGGTATAGCTTTTGCCCCGAAGCGGCCAATTGCTCATGAGGAAAATCCTCAGGGACATCCTCCGGCTCGGGATCGTAAGTCTCCTTGCAATCTTTGCAAAGCACTCTTACAAGCCGCTGCGCCAGAACCCCTTCGACGGTGCTAGCGACCAAGAAGGGTTCGACTCCCATATCGCTCAGACGCATAAACGCGCCTGCAGAATCGTTGGTGTGCAAGGTCGAGAAAACCGTGTGCCCCGTAAGGGACGCTTGGGTTGCATTCTCGGCGGTTTCCAAATCCCGGATTTCACCCACCAGAATCACATCCGGATCGTGACGCAAGATCGCTCGAAGGCACGCGGCAAACGTCAGGCCGACTTTCGAGTGGACTTGAATCTGGTTGATCCCTTCAAGCTGATACTCGATCGGGTCTTCGGTCGTGACGATCTTGATGTCCTCGGACTTGATCTCGCTCAGTGCACTATAAAGCGTCGTTGTCTTACCAGATCCGGTTGGGCCGGTGACCAAGACGATGCCGTGCGGAAGTCGGATCAGTTTTTGGAACTGTTGGTAGACACGATCCGGCATCCCGATCCCTTTGAGGGAAAATTTCAAGTTGGATTTGTCCAAAACCCGCATGACAACACTCTCGCCGTGCAGCATGGGGATGACCGAGACCCGAACATCGATTTCGCGACCAGAGACGCGAAGTTTGATTCGACCGTCTTGGGGTACTCGCTTTTCCGCAATGTTCATCTTGGCCATGATTTTCAGTCGGCTGATGATTGCGGCCCGGAACTGGTTCATCTCCGGAGGGGTCGGTTGGCGTTGCAGCACACCATCGATCCGGTGACGGATTTTTAAGCCCGCTTCTTGGGATTCGATATGGATGTCGCTGGCTCGGGCTTCGATGGCTTCGGTAAGGATTTCGTTAACGAGTCGAACGACCGAAGCCTGCTGAGCTTCCTCCGCATCCTCGAGGCTGTCGGGGTCAATCCCTTCGAGCATTTCAACATCGCCACCTTGCTGCCGCTGCAAAGCGATCAGACCGTCGATGGTTTCGGAGCCGACACCTAAGTATTTCTTTGTGAGGCGTTGGACCGTTTCGGCCGAGGCCATCACCGGGCGAACTTCGACTTGGAGGGCCGAAGCCACCGAGTCGATGGCGGCAAAGTCGAAGGGGTTCGAAACGGCTAGGCGCAGCCAGCCTTCGCCGCGCTGCAGCGGGAAGACCGAGTGACGATGGATCAGTTTCGCGGGGAAACCATCGAGGGCATCGCCCGAAAGTTCGGTGTCATCCGAGGCGAGCCATTCAAGCTGCATGGCTCGGGCGCTGGTGGCCAAGAGGTCTTGGGTCGAAGAAAAATTCCATCGTTGAGCCAAGGCTTCGATAGGGGAGCCGCCGCTGAGGCAGTCGGCAAGTTCGCGCAGTTTGACCGAATCAAGCAGGGGCTCGATTCCGTGTGGGTCTGAAATCATGCAACGAATCCCTTGGAGAACTAGAAAGTTCGCTCCGCGAACAAGTTAAGGTAGGTGGTGGGGGGGGGCGTGTGAAGGCGGGGAGTGTAGGCAATGCTTGCCAGCACTGTCCCATAGTATCTTTCGGCCAGCCCAGCAGGTCAAGGTTGAACGGAAAGCCCGCAACGTTAAACTTTGGCTGGATTAGCGTCGCTAATCCAGCCAAAGATCCGTCCGATCCGTCCGATCCG
Organism: Planctomycetota bacterium; assembly: GCA_018969045.1. Taxonomy (GTDB): domain Bacteria; phylum Planctomycetota; class Planctomycetia; order Pirellulales; family Pirellulaceae; genus JBKCUI01. The sequence goes on from JAGWZB010000094.1 coordinate 11,764, forward strand.
TCCGATCCGTCCGATCCGTCCGATCCGTCCGATCCGTCCGATCCGTCCGATCCGTCCGATCCGTCCGATCCGTCCGATCGAGTGTTTTCCAAATAAGACCATGAAAGGGCTAGACTTTGGGGCGGGATAGGATATCTTTCTTCCCGCGGGATGGAGCAGCTCGGTAGCTCGCGAGGCTCATAACCTCGAGGTCGTCGGTTCAAATCCGGCTCCCGCAACTGATCCGCTGGGTAGCGAACCAAAAATACCCAGGACTTATAAATGCAGGCCGACGTCCAAAAACGTCGGCCTGTTTGCTTTTACCGTCACTTTTCCCGATGTTTTTCTAGGTTTTAAACTCTCGAACTCTCCCCGGATCGGGACCACTCTTGGCCAAGTTCCGATGATCTGCCGACAGTCTGGCCGGATCCTGGCCCCAAACTCTCGCTGTTCTCGGAGTCTCTTGGGAAACGGGGTTATACGAAGGTTGCGATCGGGGGCAGGGTGGGAAACGAACACCGAATCCCATTTTTCCAGTGCTTTTAGGCATTGAAAGTGGCTCTTTGGCGGTCCCGAGCAATGTCAATTAGGTTAGACCGAAACAACCTATCACTCCACAAAATTCTTGATCCGCTCGCAAGTGCCTGATATGATCCAGCTTCAGATGGAAGCTAGCTTGCGTGGTAGGCTGCATTGGTGCGGTCTACAGAGTTTAGGCTGATCCGTATAAAAACAAGTTCATCGGACTTAGGCTGACTGGATGACAATCTGCGTTCGGTGATTTGACGGAGACCGACGAATTTGACATGCTAATTACGCTCAAGTCGCTGCAACGCAACGTACGTTCGCGTCGGCATGCGTCGTGAGCGTAATGAGGTTTGGATTCGCCCTCAGATTTTCATCGAACGCGATTGCCGTTATCGCGTAAGCCGATGAACTTTCCAACGCAGCGGACATGGCATCGTGCCATGCCGCTGGTTTAAAATAGTTCGGCATAAAAGTGTAAATGACAACGCTGCCTCAAATCTCTGGAACTCGGTTCTTGATAGATCGCCTTGAAAAGAAGGCTCAAACATATCGTCGCGCTCTTCAAAGAATCGAGATTCCCGATAAACCCTTTGAGCAAGTTGCGATCACTAAGGCGGAAGTCAACACGCTCGAAAACTTGATCCTTCAATTATCTCGAGAAATCGCAGGCATTTCCGAACCGCAGCAAGAAATCTGGGAGAGATCACATCCGTATTGCAGCCGGAACGAGCAAGCAAGCAGCGAACCTGGTGATATTGAGTATTTCCGTTGGTTTTTAATCTGGCTGCAGCAATGCCGGGCATTCCTTGATTTTCTCGAAGGATACACATCTGCTACTGGCGGGCCTAGAAAAGCCGACGAGCAAACAGTTGGTGCTACTTCCTCAGTGAATCAACCTTACGATGTTGCTCTTTCGTTTGCGGGGCCAGATCGCAAGCACGCCAAAAAACTGGCGGATTTGATTCGCGAAAATGGTTTCCGAGTTTTTTACGATGAGTATGAACAGCACCGACTTTGGGGTGTTGACCTTTACGCTCATCTGTCAGACGTTTACAAGAATCGAGCGAAATACTGCGTGATGTTTTTGAGTATACACTACGCTGAGCGTTTGTGGACTAATCACGAACGCAAGGCCGCACAGGCGCGGTCATTTCGCGAAAGCCTCGAATATATTTTGCCTTTACGACTCGATGACACGGAGATTCCTGGAATTCACGACACCGTAGGTTACCTCGACTTGCGCCACATGGCGATGGACGACGTGTTTCAAATGCTGAAGACAAAACTCATGACATCATCTTCGCCCTAAAAGCCGAAATCGGGTAAGGATGCCCGTTTCCAAGCACCCTCCCCAAACCACTTAGCTTAGGGCCTTAGACACCGCAATCACCTTAGCGACCTTTTAGAAGTTGTATTGATTGGCAAGTGCCAACCCCCTTCCTCTTTCTCTTGATCGCTGCCAAAGCGCCAGCCAGATAACCAACTTCATCGCCATCGAGCTCAGCCACCGCAGCGAGCCCATGGATGTTTCTAGTCAGGTCGTCCTCGGATCCAAGATACAATTGCTCCGTGGCTTGGCCGTTGGCTCTTCCAAGCAAGTGACCATACGGGCTCAGTACCATTTGAACCAGTCTTGGTCTTGTCCAGTCTTGCTCGAGCAGGCACCCTAGGATCGCACGAAAATGATCGCTTAGTTCTACCTGCGAGATTTTCTTCGCACAGGACTCCCGAATCTCACTAGGATCACGCATCACTTCTTTTCCTTGGCCTTCTGATACTCACGACTGAAATCGATCCCGATGTCCT
>JAGWZB010000538.1 GCA_018969045.1 Planctomycetota bacterium
CCATCGATTGCCTGGATCGATTTGGGCAAGATCGCTTCGAAAGCTACTGCTTTGTTGATAGGTCGCTGAGGTGGTGATGCGATGCATCAGACGTTTGATCGACCACCCTGAGTCGACCCAATCGCTGGCGAGCCAATCGAGTAGTTCGGGGTGGCTGGGCGCAGCTCCTTGAAGACCAAAATCGTTCTCTGTCTCAACCAAACCAGTTCCAAAAAGCTTCATCCAAATGCGATTGACCATCACGCGGGCCGTGAGCGGATTCTCAGGAGAGACAAGCCATCTAGCCAAGTCCAATCGGCTTTGCATCGGTAAGTCTTGGCCTTCGCGAAACACCGAGGGAATCGTCGGAGTTAGCACTCCGTTTTGCTTGTCAGGGCTGAGGAAATCTCCGCGTAAGAGGCGATAGGTCGCAGGTGGCTTGGTTTGATCGCGGTAGATCATCTGCGAGACTAGCTTGCCTTGGTTGGGCAATCGACTGCTGATCCGAGCGATCTGGGACTTGAGTTCCTCCAATGAAGGCGAATCCACAGGGTTTGGCGATGGGATATCGCTGGTGCTAATGTCCAGGGCCAAGCGACCGACGAGGTAGTCCTTGTTGATCTGATGCAATAGATTGACCTCGATGGGGTTGCTGCTACTTTCGATGGGCTTGGAAAGTGCAAAGACAGCCAAATGAGGTGCATTCATTTTCAAGTCGGGTTTGGCTTTGACCTGGGCCGCATCGGTGTTGATTGCCCAGCCGGTTTTCGGATCTGAATCGATGGCGTGCTCGACTGGATATTTCGGTTGTGAATGGTCTGCCCAAGCACGCAGGAAGGGGCGCTGGACTTGGTTGGCGGTGATTTGAAATTCGGAGAGGACAAAGTTTCCGTTGCTTGCTTTGCCTGGCCCTTTTTGGGGCAAGGAATCATCGATGAGGGTCCTGAGTCGAACCGCTGTGATGGGCTTGGCCAGCGGATCCGAGTGGACAAATTCGATATGGAGCGTCGCGTTTCCATCGACACTCTGTGGGATCAAGACCGATCCGTCGTCGAGTTTGATCAGCAACTTAGGATCTTTTTGATTTGGGTCTGCGGTGGAACTGGCGTGTTGGATCAGAACTTGTTGCCACTGCAGATCGGGTGGAGAAGCTTCGCTTTGCTTTTTGATCTGCGCTTCGAGTTTGCTGAGTTTTTGGTTTAGTTGCTGAAGTTCTTTTAAGTCTTCAACCACGGATTCAGGAAGACCGAAGACTTCCCCTTCGAGCACTTCGATGGTTGGGTTTGCGGAATTGTTGTCGGCGCATGCGTTGAAGAATGCGTAGAGGCGATAATAGTCATCGATACTGATAGGATCGTATTTGTGGGTGTGGCATTGCGCGCAGCCGATGGTCAGGCCCAGCCACACAGCACCGGTGGTATTGACCCGATCGATGATCGATTCGTGACGATATTGATCGGCTTTGACACCTCCTTCTTCGTTGATCATCGTATTGCGGTGGAAGGCGCTTGCGATGAGTTGATTCTTGGAGGGTTCATGCAGCAGGTCACCGGCGAGTTGCTCGATCGTGAACTGGTCGAAGGGCATATCGGCGTTGATCGCTGCGATGACCCAATCGCGGTAGGGCCACATGTTGCGCACTCCATCGATGGTAAAACCATTGGAGTCTGCGTAGCGGGCTTGATCGAGCCAAAACCTGCCCCATCTTTCGCCAAACTGCGGGCTTGCCAATAGTTTTTCGATCAAGCGATCTATCTTGTTAGGAGAACTATCGCTTTGAAACTCGAAGAGCTCATCGGGGGAGGGGATGGTCCCTAGCAGATCCAAATACAGGCGTCGGGCGAGGGTTGCAGTATCGGCGGATGGGGAAGGCTGGATCTGATGCTTTTGCAGTTCAAGGCCAACCCAGACATCGATGGGATTTTGTACCCAATGGTCATCATTGAGTTCCATAGCCCGAGGGTCTGGAAGCTTGGTGCCTGAGAGCGGGGCAAGAGCCCAGTGTTTCTCGTACTGAGCCCCTTGGGCAATCCATCGTTGGAGGATTTCCTTTTGCTGATTCGAGAGCGGTTTATTGGTCGAGGCCGGGGGCATGATCAAGTCTGGGTCATGCGACTGGATTCTTTGGAGCAACTGGCTTGCCTTGGGATCCCCTGGCAGGTCGAGCCTCAGATCGGCCTGACGACTTTTGTCATCGAATCCGTGGCAAGCAAAGCAGTGGTTGGCCAAAATCGGCCGAACTTCTTTTTGAAAATCAACCCCAGGGGGTG
>JAGWZB010000095.1 GCA_018969045.1 Planctomycetota bacterium
GAGGGTCGATGGCAAGTAGTTTCGGGGTCATGTAGCCGGTGCTTAAAATCACGAGGCCTTGGTGATAAAGCGGACGGACGATTAAAGAGAAGCCGCTGTATTTGACAAACCAGTTGACTTGCCCTGTTGCTGGATCGAGCGATTGCACGATATCCGAGCCAGGCGATATGACTTGAGTTTTGCCATCGACCAGGATCGCTTGCGGGGTAGCAAACGAGAACGGCCGATCGGTGGAAACATCGCGGGGCCTTCTCCAAACCTCTTTACCGGTTTGGATGTCCAGCGCCAGCGTATAAGGATCCTTGGAACCATCGCAAGTGAGAATCAGCAGATCCCCTACGACGATTGGCGAACCACCGTTGCCGTGGACAGGGTTATAAGAGTGATCGCGATCGGTCCAGAGGATATCTCCTTGCGTTGACACGCAAGCGGTACCTTGGTGCCCAAAGTGCACAAATAGGCGCGTGGTTTTGGACGGCTCATGGGTGTGAGCCACGACGGTAGGGCTGGCGTGAGAGTTCTTCTTGTGGATATTCGAAGCGTCTGCGGGTTGATCGAAGAGTTTTTTGTCAAAGATCATTTTTCCATCGGCGATGCTATAGCATGTGAGATACAGCGACTGAGGACCTGCGAGGTCTTTGGAATCGGTAGTTGATGAATGATTGCGGGCCGAAGTCAGATAGATATGATCGTCGATGATCACGGGCGAGGACCAGCCGAGTCCTTCGGTAGGAGTATACCAGCGAATGTTTTTGCGCTGATCGTCTTGCGAGAGCCATTCCAATGGTAGTTTCGTCGTGCTTGCGACAACGCCATTTTGGTTTGGCCCCCGAAACTCTGGCCAATCGGCATGCGTTTGTGCGTGCAAGCCTAGAAAACTACTAAACGCATACCCTACAAGCGGTATGAAAAAGGATGTACACTTAGATCGGAATTGGAATGCAGTTGGCATAGGTCAAGTGCCTGGGTGGTGTTTGAGAGTTGAATCGTTAGCGATGAAGAGTTAGAGCGTAGTGATGATGCGAAATACGTTAAACAAGTGTTTATCCATTGCAATTCTGGTTTTTGCCGTTTGGATATCATGCAAATGCACCAGTCTAGCATTTGGACAGGAAACCGAAAGCAAACAAGACAGCAAAAGCCCAACGAAAGTAAGCTTAGGTCAAGCCGAGCTCGTTGGAGATGGGTTCAAATTTACCGAGGGACCGACGGTCGACTCCCAGGGGAATGTGTACTTTACCGACCAGCCGAACGATCGAATTGTCCGATGGACTGTCGATGGCAAGCTGAGCGATTTTCTCAAGCCTGCGGGACGAAGCAACGGGATGTATTTTGCACCCGGTGGTAAGCTGCTTGCTTGTGCCGACGAAAAGAACGAACTCTGGGAGATCGACTCATTGGGTCAGCACAAAGTGCTGTTAAGGGATTTCGAAGGCAACAAGCTCAACGGTCCAAATGACCTTTGGGTGGATCGCAATGGAAGTATTTACTTCACCGACCCGTATTACCAAAGGCCTTGGTGGGAGCACAAGAAACCGCCGCAGAGAAAACAATCGGTTTACAGAGCAGACCCAGACGGGTCCAATCTGATCTGCGTTGATGACGCACTTGTGCAACCAAACGGGATCATCGGTGACTCGGACAGAAAGTTACTTTACGTTGCGGACATTGGGGATAAGAAAACCTATCGGTACAAGATATCCAATGATGGTCAGTTGTTGGATCGCCAAGTATTTTGTCGGCAAGGATCCGATGGCATGACGATCGATTCGCAAGGGAACGTTTTTCTGACCGGGTCGGCAGGAGTTTACGTCTACAGCTCTGATGGGGATTTGATCGAGACGATCGCGGTACCTAAGCCTTGGACAGCCAACGTATGCTTAGGCGGGAAAGATCGCAAAACATTATTTATCACTGCATCGGATTCGGTATTTAAAGTTCCAGTGCGTAATGCTGGGATTGGGGCCAAGTAGATAGCCCCCGTAGCCCGCATCCAAGTTGGATTGGGATGGAACGAGGTTTTGGATGCAGGCGCAAGGAGTCTGAGTTTATTTTTTGGTATTGCTTGGCAAGGCTGCAGACTCGACGGATTCCAAGCTTTTGGCATCGAGTTTTGTTGGCCAAGCAAGCAGTTCGAGCGAATCGATGATTTGCGAATCTTGTTGGGCAAAGATTTCCAAAGAGGATTCGTCGGTTGTGAAGACAAGAGCCAAGCGTCGTCCGTTATCGTTAGAGACATGGTAGTGAATCCAGCGAAGTGGTACTCCTTCGACCGAGCCAGACATGGTGACGCGTAGCAAGCGATGTTTGCTGGCAGTTAGCTGTTCGGTGGCTTCGAGGACATCTCGACCGGTTCGCGAAGCTAGGCGTTCCAGATCTGCTTGGTAGGCCTCGAGGGTTAGCTGCTGACCGGGTTCGAAATCGACCAAGTTAGTGATATTGCACTGCGCGACGCGTCGGTTGTTAACGATGTATCTCAAAGTTGCCTCTTCGCCGTTGTCTCTATAGGTAGACCATCGGCAATCGGCAAGGAATCGGTAGAAGCCAAGATCGGACTGAAACTGGAGCATTTCAGCGGCACTTGGATTAGGAGCTTGAGACCAAGCTTCAGCGAGGCTTCGGCCAGAGGTCATCGATTCGATGGGAGCTCGTAGAACTTTGATTTGTGCGGTGACTTGAAATCCAGGTTCGGCTTCGCCGATCTCTCGAGTTTCGTCGATTTGAAGGGCTAGCCAGGAGACGAATCCTCCTTTACGGTCCATGAGAGCTTTGCCTTTGATATCCAGTTCAGTCGAGACATCGCGCGCGGTGGCTTGGATTTTCCCTGCGATTTCCAGATGTGCTTTATCATCATCGGAATCAACAAGGCATACGGTTAGATCTCCATCAAGGATAGCGTCCAAGTGCAAGAGTCTTGCGGCCGATACGCGATCGATCGTCCATTTATCAGCGATGGCAACTTCTTTATCCGTTAGGAGTTGATCCAAGTACATGGAGTCTACAGCACCATTGACCAAATCGCGTTCAGCGGCAAAAAGGGGCTGGTTTAAAGCTACCGGACAGATACCTCGGCCGGTCGCGAGTTTAACGATCTGTTTGCAGCCATCTCGCAGAACTGTTTGGGTCGTATGACGATCGACGGTGATTTCCGAGTGGGCTTCGTGAAAGAACAAATACGCTCGGGTGGATTGATCATCATTTCCAAGAAGATATTGCTGGTCGTAATCGAGAGTGGACTTCGACTGCACGGGAGCTTTTCGAGCGATTGAAGGCTTACCATCGATTCGAGTCGTTGGAGCGTTTTGGGCTTTCAAGTGTACTTCCCCGTTGAGTTCGATCATGGATCTAACCCTGAACGACAGAGGGGTCAATGAGTTCAACTTCTCGTCGGCGAACGCAAGTCGGTATGAGCCCAAGAAGGCAGCAGCGCAAAGAGTATTTCGAAACCAAACGCGTCTTGAAAAGCGACACAGTGGTTTAGCTAGCATTAAACGATCCTCCATCGAAAGCACACCCAAGTACGGACAGCAAGTACGGATAGAAGGGTTAAATCGGATCCAACGAACACGTGCGCTAAGAGGATCCATGAGAATCGCAAAAGTCCGATAGACTCCTTTTGGAAAAACGTCCGTGGGGACTGTTTCCCTGATTTGCAACTCCCCAAAAAAGCGGGGACAGACCCCGCGCTCCTGGCTTTAAAAATCGGGTTGGGAATCGGGGTCTGTCCCCGTTTCCGTACCTTTTTTTCCGACTGCTTTTGCCGGGGACAGACCCCGGTTTTTGCCCTCGGTTGGCGTGCACTTTGTGCGCGGTCGTTCGGAGCACGACCAAGCAATTCATTGGGATTTCTAAGCCCCGAAAATTATTTCTGACCAAATTGCACCCTTTTCTTTAATTTTCTGCAGAATGCAATCCCAGTGGATTCAGGTGAACGTCTTGCCTGGATTCACCCCGGTCGATCGGATCTGTCCACATTCTGGGTCAGGAGGGCCTCCCATGAGCCGTCGCAATCGTTCAAGCATTATCAATCCAAAGCAGATCAACATCGTTCATGCCGTCGCCAAAACCGTTAGGAATCTGTTCCTCCTGGGCGACGGGCTGACCTGCGATGATGTCTATGCCCACCGAAGAGACTGGGTCTTTTCTATCATGGAATTCCAAGCCTCCCTGATGGCATTGGATGTCCTGGACTTTGCCATCATGTCCAACCACTTGCACTTTGTCCTGAGAACTCGACCCGACATCGTCCAACTGCTCGATAACAAGGAAGTAGCTCGCAGGTGGCTGACGCTGTGCCCAAGGTCCAAAAAGAGGTCGGTCATCGACGGACAGGTGATCTATGAGCCCAGGCCACCAAGGGATTGCGATATCAGCCAACTAGCCAGAGACAAAGCCAGGATCAAGAAAATCCGTGAACAACTCTCAAGCGTCAGTTGGTGGATGCGCCTTTTGTGTCAAAAAGTTGCCCAAAAGGCCAATTTCGAAGACGGCCTGTCGTTGGGACACTTCTTCAAAGGGCGTTTCCATTCGACCTTGATCAACGATGAGGCCCATTTGCTGGCCTGCTCGGTCTATGTCGATCTAAATGCCATCAAGGCAGCCATGTGCGAAACCTTGGATGGCTACAAGTACACGTCGGCCAGTGTTCGGATCGAGCAGATTCGGCTCAGGCACCAAGCGACCTTACTAGCCCAGCGGGAGTCCTCAGCAGACTCCCCTTCTAGCGATACCAAGCCAAGCGACACAGGTGGGCCACCCGGGGAAGGAGAATCTCCCAAGCAGAAGATAAGCTCGAGGCGGGCGGAGTTCTTAAGTCCCATCCGGATTCAGACACTAGCGCACGATCCAGAGTTGCACAAGGATGGGTTTCGTTGCAGCGACAAGGGTTTCTTGGACATGACAGAGACCGAGTACATCGATCTTTTGCAATGGTGTGTCAGGAACAAGATCACCAAGAAAGGTCAGGAGAAAACCAGCGCCCTACCAGAGTGCTTGGCCAAGCGAGGCATCGACGCGCAGTTGTGGATGTGTCAAATTCGGGACTTTGAAGGGATGTACCGTTACGAAGCGGGTCTCAAACCAGCGTCCAGCAACGGCACGCAAAGCGAGTCGAATCCCGGTGGGCCAGCAAGTGGTCCTACAGACAAGCCCCTCTAGAGGCTAGAGCCTCCTGAGCCAAGGCCCAAGTCACGAGTCTGTCCTGGACTGGGCAAAGGGGCTAGAGCAAGTATCTTTGACTAGCAGGCAGCCTGAAAGATTTTCGCAGGCTCGGCTTGGGGGGAGAAGGACTGCGCAAAGCCTGTGAAAAACGGGTGATCTTAGGTGGAAAGTCGGGCCTGCATCGAGAAAACCAGCCCGTTTTCCACTTGCGCAGAGCTCAAAAACGAAATTTTCGTTTTGCCTTCAAATCAATTTTAAAACCCCTCGCTCCGGGGTCTGTCCCCATCCCAGCAGCAAAAAAATCGGGGTCTGTCCCCGTCGAGGCGTGGGGACAGTCCCTGATTTTTAATGCAATCGCCGAAGGCCCCGGTTCAAATGACCCCAATCCCTTGAACCTCCGTGCTCAATCGCTCCCACAAATGCTCGTAGCCTTTTGTTCTCACTAAGCTTAACTCTTCTCGAATCGATTCCCGGTCCCCCCCGCTGGCGAGGTCTACACAGCAGCCTACCAGATCCGGCTCTTAATTTCCGTAGCACGACTTCAAGCTTCAGCGTGCCCACTTTGCCCTCACCCTCTCGTTGTCCAACTCCATTCTGAAGATCGGTCGCCCTTATTGCCCTGCCACTTATTGGATTTCTCAGATGGCGAGTTCTTATAGCAAGCAACCAATGCAATATGGTCCTCGAAATTGATCGGATCAAAATCGTGCTCAAACTTCATCAAACTGCCTGGCACGTGGCGGCATTTAAAATCGGCTCTGACCTCATTGAGCTCGGAAACTGAACTGAGTATCGTCGGAGTCGACAGCGTGTTATAGTCACCAGGCCTAATACGGGTCACGATGAGGAAACCTGTTACCGAAAAAACTCTTGCTATCCGAATGTCCAAGATGAAACACCGTTCGACTCGCGATGTTGTTGAAGACCTCAAGAAAAACGGTAGGCTCATCGAAGTCGACGCTCCCTTATCATCCAAACTCGAAATCCCCGAAATCCAGCGACGTGTCTACGCTCGCAAAGGACCAGCGATTCTCTTTACCAATCCTGCCCACTCGCACTTTCCTATGGTCAGCAACCTGTTTGGTTCTCTCGACCAAGCCCGATTCCTTTTTCGACACACCCTCGAGCGAGTCCGCCGCGCTATCGAACTAAAAATCGATCCCAACGCTTTGTTGAAAAACCCACTCCGCTATATTTCGGCCCCCTCGACAGCTTGGGCAATGCTCCCCAAACGCGTTAGCTCCGGATCTGTACTTTCCAATTCTTGCGAAATCACCAACCTACCACAACTGATCTCCTGGCCCGATGACGGTGGACCTTTTGTCACCCTTCCTCAAGTCCTAAGCTCTCCGCCTACCGACGCCGACTCAAGTCTCCCTAGCCTGTCAGCTTGCAATCTAGGTATGTACCGTATCCAACTATCAGGAAACGAATATGTAGCCAACCGAGAGATCGGTCTCCACTACCAACTTCACCGTGGGATCGGTATCCACCACCAACAAGCTCTCAAAGCCAACAAACCCTTCCCTGTAACGATCACCGTTGGGGGTACTCCAGCGATGACACTTGCTGCCGTAATGCCCCTCCCCGAAGACGTCGGCGAACTGACTTTCGCTGGCGCCCTGGCAGGTCACCGCATCCCGATGATCGTATCGAAAGCATCCTCGAGAAATGCGATTCCCACGGCTCCCATTTATGCCGACGCGGATTTTGCAATCACCGGAATCGTCGACCCTAACTCGCTCAAACCCGAAGGACCCTTCGGCGACCACCTCGGTTACTACGCTCTTAAACACCCTTTCCCATGGATGCAAGTCACAGGGGTCTATCACCGACCCGGCGCTATCTGGCCTTTCACCGTCGTAGGTCGCCCTCCCCAAGAAGACACCACCTTCGGCGAACTGATCCATGAAATCACCGGCCCCATCATCCCAACGGTTCTTCCTGGAGTCCGTGGCGTTCATGCTGTCGATGTCGCCGGGGTTCATCCTCTGCTATTGGCAATCGGTTCGGAACGCTATACCCCTTATCTGAAACCTAACCGCCCCCAAGAACTGCTTACCCAAGCCAACGCCATCCTGGGTCAAGGTCAAATGTCTTTGGCGAAGTATCTTTTCATCATCGATGGAAATGACCCGAATGCTCCTAGCCTTTACGATCTAGAAGCTTTCTTTCAATGGGTATGGGAGCGAATCGATCTGTCTAACGGTCTCCACTTTCATACCAAAACCACGATCGACACATTGGATTACTCGGGGGAAGGTTGGAATCAAGGATCAAAACTCGTGATCCCAATCTCAGGTCCCAAACGCAGGGAGCTCCTAAGCGATATCCCATCGGACTTGAGAATCAGCTCAGATTTTTCTAACCCCAAACTATGCTCAGTTGGCTCGATCGCGATCGAAACGAAATTACCTATCAACGCCGCGATCGACCAACTATCTGCCACGATGGACCACCAACCTGACCTTGCCAAGAAAATAGCTTTAGTCACCTTAGTGGATGACTCGGACTTTGCAAGCCGATGTTTTGCCAATTGGGTTTGGATCACCTTTACCCGCTCTAACCCCTCGATCGACCTAAGAGGGGTCGGCGAAAGAACCGAGCACAAACACTGGTCTTGCTCCGGACCGCTGATCATCGATGCTCGTATCAAACCACACCATGCTCCTGCGCTGGTAGAATGCCCAGAAGTCACCAAGAAAATCGATGCTCTGGCCGTACAAGGTGGCCCTCTTTCTCGATACCTCTGACCAAATTCGCAGTTATAATCTCATATCATGACTCACGATCAATCCCTCTATGCAGCTTGCGACTCGTACCGTCATTGGTTTGGTTCTCAACGTTCCTTATCGCGTCGAGAGGCACTTCAATACGGCTCGATCGCTGCTGCTTGCAGTGGATCGGTATGGACTACACTTGCTGAATCATTGGCTCATTCTCCTACCAACTCCAAGAAACCTAAAGCTCTGATCTTGCTTTGGCTTCAAGGTGGTCCCAGCCAACTAGAAACTTTCGATCCTCACCCTAATTCGCCGATCGGTGGTTCGACCCAAGCCATCGCTACATCGCTCAAAGACCTCTCCATCGCCAAGACGCTTGAACAAACCGCTGAGATCATGCATCTAGGTACCTTGGTTCGTTCGATGACTTCTAAAGAAGGAGACCATGAGCGTGCGACCTACAACATGAAAACCGGTTGGCGTCCTGATCCAACCCTTATCCATCCTGCGATCGGTTCGATCCTGTGCCATCAAAGCAAAGATAACCTTGAAATACCCAGGCATATTTCCATCCAGTCCGGACAGTGGCCTTCTCGCGGTGGTTATCTTGGTAGCCAATACGATCCGTTCCAACTGGGCGATCCAAAGGACCCACTCCCTAATCTAAGAAGCTCGGTTGTCGGTAAGCAATTCCAACAACGCATCGACGATCTTGAAATTCTTGAAAAAGGTTTTCGGAAAGGTCGCGTGAGCAATCTTGATTCGGATAAGACTCTGCATTCGATATCGACTCAGCGCGCTGTGAAAATGATGTCCAGCGAGCAGATCAAAGCATTCGATATCGATCAGGAGACTCAGACTACTCGAGAACCTTTCGGTAATACTCCCTTTGGTCGTGGCTGTCTTGCGGCGGTTCGATTGATTGAACAAGGCGTCACGTGCGTCGAAATCGAACTCAGCGGATGGGACTCTCACATCGAAAATGATGCACTACAAGCCGGGCGCTGCAGTATCCTCGATCCTGCGATGGCTTCCCTGATCCGACTGCTTAAAGATCGAGATCTACTGAGCTCGACCGTTGTGCTATGCACTGGGGAATTCGGTCGTACTCCACGAATCAATATCGCCGATGGTCGCGACCATTGGCCAAACGGATTCAGTTCCGTGATCTTTGGTGGACCGTTTCGAAGCGGCTACGTTCACGGACAAACCACTCACGAACTGGTTGAAAGCGCCGACGATCCACTCAAGGGTGTTAAGGACCCGGTTCGAATCGAGGATCTTCACGCTACGCTACTTCATGCCTTCGGTATCGACCCGTCCATCGAATCGATCACGCCCATCGGAAGACCCATGGCAGTCAGCCAAGGGTCGATTATCAAAGAGCTCTTGGACTCGTAATCGAAACGATTCCCTTATTTCTTGTTAGGGTTTGGCTTGGCCGTCGCTTGCTTGGGCTTGGCCACCGGTCCTTGCTCCATCAGCTTTTCAACCGCTTGAAGCATCTCAGGATTGGCACTAAACCCTGCGGTCCGCTTGACGACCACTCCTTTGCCATCGATAAGTATGGTCACCGGAACACTGAGAACTCCGAGTTTCGTTGCTAGGTCGCTTTGAAAACCACCTTGCTCGTGAATGTGTGACCACGGGTACTTACCCGCGTTTTCCTTGAGAAAATTCGCGGCTGTGGCAGCTTCGTTGTCCAAATTCACACCGACGATTTGTAAGTTTTGTTTGGCGTATTTGGCTTGCAACTTTCGCAACTCAGCCATGTCAGCTTTGCATGGATCGCACCAAGTAGCCCAGTAATGCACGATGGTTGGACCGGTGGTCTGAACCTCTTTGCCATCCAAAGTCTTGCCCCTTAGATTCAACGTCTTGCCTTCGAGATTGAGCCGGACGATTGCTCCTTGGGCTTTCTTCCCAAAATCCGTTCCCGAGAAATTTGCCGCTACTTTCTTGTACCAATCCTGGGCATCTTTCTCTTGTCCTCCAAGCTCATCATTTAGTCCGATTTGAATCATCGCTTCAGCAGCATCTGGCGAGGTCGGATACTCTGTGGAGAAGGTCTTGAGCTTCTCGATGTACTCCTCTTGGACCACTGCATGGTTGGCTTTAGGGTTGCTCATTTGAGCCATGAATTCCGAGGTAATTACTCGGAAAGCGACATAGGATTTATGCTCATTTCCTCCCCTGAGCTTATCAAGACTCAACTCCAAGTCCTTGAGCTCATCAAGTCCCTCGTTGTATGCGCCTGTTTGGACAGCCGAGCTTACCGAATCTGCAAATTGATGGATCCATGAGCCCATGTCGTCGGTCCCTTGGCTTGCTGCGATGAGTTTTCGCAAGATCGATCCTCGCTCTTTGTACTGCTGGGGACTCGCATTGCCATCTTTCATGCTCGAGTCGACCTTATCCAATTCGGTGAGCAAACCTTGCATAGCTTCGGTCATCCCAGATTCGGCGGGTGCTGCTGTTGTGTCCCTATTAACAGCCAAAGATGGGAAGAAAAATCCTGACTCACCTACGCTGTTGCCATCGACCATCCTCGGGGAATCTATCAATCGCCAGCCGTTACCTACTTGAAGGATTGTTCCAACCAATAGCTGCTGATTGGCTCCTTTGCTCTCAACGATGGCGATGACATTCTCGTAAGCTACCAAGTCTTGTGCCAAACCATCTGTTCCCTCTGGAACCACCCCAGGCTTGTCGGCGGCAAACTGTGCCCAAGATGCTTGGCTATCGATAAGTCGTTGTCCTTCGATAAATTCGCTAAAACCGAGTTTGGATTTTTCTAGTTTTTCATTTAGTCTGGTTTTGATTTTATCGCCCAGCTTCAAACCCTCGAGCTCGCTCTGGCTTGGCATCAAGCGAACAAACTGTTTGGTATTTCGGTTCTTTATCGCTTCGACCACCTCGAGAGTTATCTCTTCTGCTGAGATGCTCTTCCATGAATCGATCTGTCCGTCCTCGTCTTTGTCCAAACCCCAACGCGTTCCTTGGGTTCCCAGCCATCTGGATTGATCTGCCGTACCATTGAAATTCGAATCGATATCGCGGTAAACTTCGATACCATCTTTGAAATAGCTCCATTGATCCACGTTCCGGTCGCCATTGGTATCGGCAAAACGTCTTAATAGCCGTCCATCTGGTCCGTAAATCATCAATCCATCAACCCCTCCAAGTGTTTCGTACTTGCCTGTGCACTTGGTTGCATCCTTGGGTTCCACTAGGTCGTAGATGACCCCCTGCTGTTGAGGCGTATATCCCAGACCTGTTGCTACCAAGGCTTGGGTATCCTGAGCTTGGCATACCCCCGAGGCTTGGCTCGCAAGCATCGCTGCTAAGATTGTCAAAAAACTCGATCTTCTTACGCTTTTGTTTTTGCTAGATAGCATCCTTGCTCTCTCTCTTAGTCCTAATGGGTCGATCCTTAGCCTTTAACAAACGAGTTTAGCCGAAAATCCCTCCCGCTTTCCATACCTTTTTCAATCGTCTTCTCCACGTACATTTAGCACCATTTTCCAGTCTTTTGTCAATTCGCTAGCATTTCCCCAAGGGGATTTTTTCTCGAATGCTATCCAATGGGCCGTACGCATGGGGATTGCTTCGTTAGCAAGTTGGCTAGCTAGGTTCTCGATGCCTGGGTTATGGCCTATACACAGGATTTTTTCGCGTTCTGCATGTTGCTCAGCTACCACGTTGGCTATCGCTGGCGGTGTGGCTAGGTACAGTTCGTCAAAGTAAAGGACTTCGGGAATCCTCGTTTGGCTGTACTGGCTTAAAGTCTGCATGATCCCCTGCAAGGTCTGCACAGCCCTGGTCGCCGAGGAACAAAGAATTCTGTCGGGTTGCATCTCTAGTTCTTTGATTTTATGGCCTAGCAAAACCGCAGCTTTTTTTCCCCGGTTATTCAGCGGCCGCTCTTTATCAGCCAAAGCACTGTCGCTCCAATCGCTTTTGGCATGACGTACAAGCATCCACTGGATCATCTTTTCCTCACTTTAGTAAACGTTGAATCCTGGAGTCCAGCAAACTTTCTACGACCCATTTGGCGCCTGTGAAATCACCATGTCGGGTATGTTTATTTGGCACACTGATCACATAAGCTCCAGCGGCCACTCCTGCTTTGGTTCCATTCTCACTATCCTCGAGTACCAGCATCCTTGCTACTTGGACCCCCATTCGTTTAGCTGCTTCCAGGTAAATGTCTGGATGCGGTTTGCCCCTGGGAACTTCCTCGGCCGTTACGACAAAATCCAAGTGCTCCAGGATACCTGTTATCGATAGAGCCTTGTTTGCAAAACTCTTCGTTGAACTGGTTGCCACGCATCTGGATAGTCCTTTGCTTTGGATAAGACTCAAGGTTTGTTCTACACCCTCTAGCCTACGTAGCCTTGTCTCGAGTATCCCTTCAAAAATTCCCTCGGTTTCCTCGTGGAGTTCTTCCCACGTTTCTTGTAGTGATTCACTTTCTATGAGCACTTCGTAGGCTTTTGGGGCTGGTAGTCCTATCATTTGCCTTCTAACTTCTTCCTTAAAGACCTTACCTCTTCTGGTTAGGAGTTCTTTGGTTACCTCCTCGTAGAGGTCTTCGGTGTTGATCAGCAAACCATCCATGTCAAAAGCTATGGCTTCAATTCGAACCCTATCGGCAATTTCTTCCATGGTCTGGATAACTTGTCTATTCCTGTGTTTGGACTGTTTTGGCTTGATTTCGTTTGCAAACATCGGCTTGGACGCTGTCGATTTCTTATCCTATTTCCAACGCTCAACCCTCTTTAAACCTACAGTATCCTACGAGTTTTCCACCGTTTCTGGCTTTAGCTTTTCCCTAGCTTTTGATTGGTCTAAGCTTGGTTGCGGTCTGTTTTTGACAGCTCTGGCCTTGCCTCTTCAACAACAACAAAATTTATATATCTATATTACTTACTTGCTAGGCTTTCGTAGACTTACCCATCGACCAACCATCTTCCAAAATTCCGTCCTTGGTCACGATGCAAATCCCGTCCCTTACAAAGCAAGGGTCGTAGGTGTCGGAGTCTGTAAGTCCAAACGGATTGGATACTTGAACATGCCTACCAATACGGGAATTCTTGTCCAAAATAGCACCATCGATAAGACTACCAGAACCTATGCCTACGCGAGGCTTCCCTTCCTTTGCCAGTCTAGCCATGTCCGCATCGGTCTCCATGTAATCGGCACCCATCACGATTGAATTTCGAATGGTAACTCCGTCTCCTATGACGCAACGAAGTCCGATCACACTGTTCTCGATGATGGAACCTTTCCCTATTCTGCATCCGTCAGCAATCAACGAAGAAGTGATCGTAGCTCCTTCGAAAACAGATGGGGGTAAGAACCTGGGCCTTGTGTAAACTGGGTTCTCGGCGGAGAACAAGTCGAAGGGTGGATTCGGCTTGGTCAAAGAGAGATTTGCTTCGTAAAAAGCTCGAATCGTGCCTATGTCCTCCCAATAGTCATCGAACAGGTGGACCTGAACCTTTCGAGAACGAATAGCCGCCGGGAAGACTTCCTTCCCAAAGTCGCTGTAGTTGGTTTTGTTGAGGACATCAAAAAGCAGCTCTTTGTTGAAAATGTACAAACCCATGCTGGCCAAGCAATCTCGACCTTTGGAATTGATACCCCGGGCATCGATCCAACTTGGCGACATGCTAACCATATCGATCTCATCGTTGGACTTGGGCTTTTCCAAAAAACCGACGACTCTACCAGAATCGTCGCAGCGCATGATCCCAAGCGCAGAAGCTTCCGATCGAGCTACTGGAATCGCAGCGATGGTGACATCCGCGTTGCTTCGGATGTGGGTATCGAGCATTTGTCGGTAATCCATTCGATACAATTGATCACCGCTGAGGATCAAAACGTACTTGCAGTTCTGATCGTCAAAGTAGACCAAGTTCTTTCGAACAGCATCCGCGGTGCCTTCGAACCAAGCGGCATCGCTTTCCATCGTCTGCTGAGCAGCAAGTAACTCGACAAACCCACCGGAAAAATTATCGAAGCGGTACGTTTGGCGGATATGCTGATGAAGCGAAACGCTCAAGAACTGAGTAACAACATAAATTTTATTGATGCCACTGTGAAGGCAGTTGCTGATAGGAATGTCGATTAGTCGGTACTTCGAGGCCAAAGGCACAGC